>NBLX01000159.1 GCA_002084705.1 Desulfobacteraceae bacterium 4572_35.1 | reverse complement strand
AGTGAGGCCAGTTGCGAAGCGCTGCAACTGGACAAGGTGTTTGAGATAATCGCCAATGGTGCTGGTGATCAGTTTGATGCTGACCTGATAACCCTTGTGCTGGAACATCGGGACGAGATGGCGGGTTTGTGCCAACGCCTGCACCAACAGGTGCAAGAGGATTGAGCGTGAAGATTGAACACAGCGCCAAAAGTGTGCGTGAATTGATTGAACGTGATTTTCCGGCACAACAGCAGCTGTTGCTGGAGTTGCTGGAGGACGTGGAAGCCATGTACCGCGGCGAGTTGCTGAATCGCCAGCCGTGTCAGGTGCCGTACCACGATATTCGTCATATTTACGCGGTGTTTACCGTTGCCATGCAGATAATGCTGGGTGATTGCCGCCGCAGGGGACAGCATTGTGACGGCCTGGCTGTGCGTGTGTTGGCGTGTGCAGCACTGTTTCACGATAGTGGTTATCTCAAGCCTGTTGGCGTGGTTGAAGGTCGCGGTGGACAGTATACCTTTGAGCATGTGGAAATAAGCAAGCGCCTGGCCCGGGAGTATCTGGCCGGTAAGCCCGACTGGACCAACGACCAGTGCCACCTGGTGGCGCAGCTCATAGATGCTACCCGTTTGGGTGTGACAGACGAGTTGGCTGAAATCGCGGCGCCGTATTCCGGTCTGGACGGCATGTTGGCCAGTGCCGATTTGCTGGCGCAGGTTTCTGCCGAGAATTACATCGACAGTCTGCCGTTGCTGTACGAGGAGTTTGCCGAAGCCTATGCCTGGCACGGTCTGGAACGGTTGCGTGCCGCCGGTTTTGTGGTGTTTGACAGCTATGCCCATCTGTTGGGTTCTTCGGCCACGTTTATCCGCCATAGCGTGTTGCCGCGCCTGGAAAAAATGGGCAATCACGAACTCTCGCTGCAGAAATATTTCGGTTGCTCTCCCAGTCTGTATATGCGCCAGTTGCGGGTTAACTTGGCGCAGCTCGATACCATGGCCGTTCCGGCTACTTGCTCGTAAAACGGGTGATGGCGTCCCACTGTGGTGCTGGCGGCTGTGCTTGTAACTGACGGCAGCGTTGCCGATATAATGTGGCCGGTCCGTCATGTGGACTCAGCGTTAAAACCTGTTCCAGTTCCGCCAGCGCGGCAGGCCATTGCTGTTGTCGGTAATGCTGCAGCGCTGTGGCAAAATGTTCCAGTGCTTGCAGTTGCTCTCTCGTTATAGCTGCGCGGTAGCCCACCAGCTCGTACAAGGTGGTGGCTGTTTCCTTCCCTTTGACTACTACCTGATCCACCTCGCGCACTACCAGTGTATCGTCCAGGTGTTCTGCCGTGTCATCGGTGAGCAGAATGTGGCAGCCGTAGACTTTGTTCAGTCCCTCTACCCGCGCGGCCAGATTGACGGCGTCGCCGATCACGGTATAGTTCATAAACTGCTCACAGCCGAGATTGCCCACGGTTACCTCGCCACTGTTGATGCCGATACCGATCTCCAGCTGGCGCAGTTGCTCTATGTCGCTGTTACCTCGCAACTGGCGCAGAGTTTCCAGCATGTGCAATGCCGCCTGGGCTGCCTGTTGCGGATGATTGCTGCTGGGTACCGGAGCGCCGAAAAAGGCCATTATGGCGTCACCGATCAACTTGTCCACAGTACCCTGGTGGGCCTGAATACATGGCACCATGGCGGCAAAATAGCGGTTGAGCAGTTGGGTAACCTGCTGGGCACTCATGTTTTCTGCCAGGGTGGTAAAGGCGCGGATATCGGCAAACAGAATGGTTAATTGCTGGTGTTTGCCTTCCATGTTGAGGTTGATATCCCCTTTGACCAGCTGCTCCACCACGGTGCGCGACAGATATTTGCCAAATGCCGAAGTTACCCAGTCGTTGCGACTTTTCTCGTAAAATTTCAGCAGTATCATGCTGGCACCGATCTGCGCCAGAATCATGGCCAGCAGTTCCGGCGATCTTACCCATAGCCCCGCTTGCATGGCAAGCTGGCTGCTCAGCAGTACGACTAGCAGCAGACCGCCAGCACTCAGCAATGCCGGCATGGTGCCGGTAAAACGGAAAAACAGCAGATGGCCGAGTATGGCGCACGCTATGAGCAATGCCAGCTGCTGCCATGCTGCCAGGGGAACGATAAAATCCTGGTTAAGAATAGTCTCTATGGCCTGGGCGTGGCACGAAAGTCCAGGATCGTCGGCATCCTGTACATTGCTTATGCTGGCGGCAAAGCGATCGGCAAATGGTGATTCTACTGTGCGGTAGTGGGTGAACGGTGTGGTAAAAAAATCCTTCTCCGTTTTCAGGGTGCTGCCGATCATGACGATTTTGCCCCTGACCGCAGCGGGGTCGAAATTGCCGTTGACCACGTCGGCGTAGCTCAGGCGGGTGAAGACGTGATGATCACCGTAGTAGTTTATCAGCAGATCGGGATAGGGCAGGCGCAACTGCTTCTGCTCCGGGCTGCCCAGGGTGAAATAATTGCTGTGAGAAAAATCGAAAGAGTAATCGAGGTTGCGGTAGGTGCGGGCAACCTCCAGCGCAAAGGCCGGTAGCAGTTGCAGGGCGCCGTTGTCCAGCGGGTGGGCGTTAAAAAAGTGGATTTTACGCAGGCAACCGTCCTGATCCAGCGGCAGGTCGATAAAGCCGGCACCGATCATTCCTTCTTGAAATGGTACTATTGGTTCTACCGATCCAAGACCGGCAACCGAGGAGATGCGTGCCAGTACCACGTTATTGCAATTATATATGGTGTCAGCGAGGATTTTGTCGTGACGTGGATCGACCGACGGGGCGGAAAAGATGACATCAAGGGCGATGATTTCGCTGCCGGCGCGGCTGAGGTTGTTCAGGGCGGCGGCCATGTCCAATCGTGACCAGCCGCCATGGCGGCGCCCCAGGCGCAGGGCGCTTTTGTCGTCCATATATACCAGCACAATGCGATCGGAAGTAGGGCGCGTACCGCGAATCTTGAAATGAGTGTCGTACATCACCAGATCCAGCCAGGTAAACAGGCCGAAATGGGTACACAACCACACTGCCGCTACCAGTAGCAGCGTAGCCAGTCGGGCAAGATTGCGGTATCGACCGGTGACACTTCGCGGCGCAGCTGTTCGGCATCGCGGTTGCTGATCACCAGGTTGGTGCGGGCAATGCCGCGTACCTGCTGAGCTGTGGCGACAATGTAGCGCGGGCGCTGGCGACGGGGTCGCGCCCAGGCATTGCTGCCGGGCAGCAGTTGCTGCCACCACGGTTGTTCTTGTGGTTGCCGTTGGTGACGCAGCTCTGCCACGATTTCAGCAGCGCTGGCATTGCTGTGGACGTAGCGTGCCATGCCACGCAGGGCATGAGCACCGCTGTATACCTTGTTTAGATCGTAGAGAGTTTGGCCCGATGATGAGGTTATTTTGGGGAACAGGCTCGGCTGCACTGCGGCGGTGCGTGGTAGCTGGCGGGTATCAATTACCAGCCACGGCGCGTCGCTGTTCTCCATGTTGGCGACCGGATCGGGCAATGGATATTTCTGCCATTGCAGTGGATGGCCCTTGAGTTGCTTGAGCACCGCCGCTGTCAGCCCTTCGACGCCGCGCATGGGTGTTACCAACGTTACTTCGGCGTAGGGGCGGCGGCTGTTCTGGACAAAACGCTGCTGATGGGTGCGATAGCGCAAAAAGGCTTTCAGCTTGAGAATAAAGGTGCCGTGACCGAGCTTTTCCAGCGTATGCCGGTTGTCTAAGTGCAGGCCGGAGGCCAGCTTGACAATGTTGGCGGCTGCCACCAGTTGGGCAGCGCCGATGGTGCGGCTGCGCTTGTTACCATTATCGGCGGCAAAGGCGCGCCCGGTACCATAGATGTAGCCGTTGTCCCAATCTATCCAGCCGGTGAAAAAGCGCATGCGAGCCTCCCATAAATTGAATAAAACGGTGTTCATACTAACATACCACGCGTTACTTATGCACCTGTTAGCCGCTGCCGGAGATAAAAAAAGGGTGAAGACTCCTGGCCTTCACCCTTTTTTCATACTTTCTAGCTGGTAGAAGAATTACTTCTTGTGGCAGCCGCCGCACTTGGTGGGGCCATTGTTGTGCTTGTGGCTATTCACCTGTGAAAGATTTCACAGGCACGGATCGCTTCATGTACAGCGTCACTGATGGTGTCAAAACCGGCAAAGGCGGTAGAGGCTGCGAAGGCAACCACCAGCAGAGCTACGATCAGTTTTTTCATTTCTTCCTCCTTGGGGTAAATAAAATTTTCAGCGACGCCAATTTAATGGAAAACGCTAAACCGGTCAAGCCGAAAATTTTGTGGCCGATTCATGGGAGGTCAGACAGGCACCTGGATCGCTTTGCGTTGCTGGGTTTAAGTGGTTGTCACAGGTGTTGGTTGTTTGCTATCATCATAGTTTGCCTGAAAAAGATCGCAGGGAGGTGTGGGGTATGGAACAGAAAATACAGATGCTGCTGGAAACGGTAAAAAAGCTGATCCGGCGTGGTGCCAATACCAATATTACCAACCTGCTCAGCAAGACCCATCCCGCCGATATTGCCCACATGTTTCGTTACCTCAGCGCCGGTGAGCAGCGTGTACTGTTTCAGCTCATTGCTGATATCGATGCCGCCGCCGAGGTGCTGGCGGAGATCGATCATACCACCAGTGCCCAGTTGCTGGAACAAGTGGAGCAGGACGCTGTAGTACATGTGTTGCAGCACATGTCCTACGATGATGCCGTTGATATCATCCAGAATCTGCCCGAGGAGATGGCGGAGGAGATCCTCGCTGCCATGAAGGATGAGGATTCGGAGGAGATTGAACAGTTGATGCAGTATCAGGAAGATACTGCCGGCGGTATTATGTCCACCGAGTTTTTCTCCCTGCGCGAGGATGTTACAGTAAAAGAGGCCATCGAAGCATTGCAGCAGGCCCAGGATGTGGAGATGGTTTTTTACATCTACGTTACCGACGTCCACAACCATCTGGTGGGGGTGCTATCCCTGCGCCAGTTGCTCACCGTGCCCCCCGATACCCTGTTGCGCGATATTGTCTCCCCCGATGTGATCAGCGTTCGCGCCGACATGGATCAGGAGGTGGTAGCTCAGCAGGT
>NBLX01000048.1 GCA_002084705.1 Desulfobacteraceae bacterium 4572_35.1 | reverse complement strand
CGTTACGCTGTAATAACTGTCGGACGGTGTATGGGTTGGCGATAAAAATGCGACAGAATTGGCATCGCAGTTAAAAAAGGGATCAGCTTTCATGGGGTGGCAATGAAATAAACCATCCTCGGCCCAATACGAATGGCGAGACAGGTAACGGTTGATCTGATTAAATGCCTCTTTCAGCTCTAAGCCGCGCCGTTTAAGTTCTACCTGAATAAGGGGTAAGCCGTTAATCAGGATGGTAACGTCATAACGGTTACGGTAGCTCCCCTCAACGGTCACCTGCTGGGTCACTTGAAAGCTGTTTTTTGACCATTTTGAATCTAAAAAGCGGATGTGACAGTTGGTGCCATCATCGCGGTTAATGCTCAAGCGATCACGTAGCGTTTTTGCTTTGTCAAACGCGTTACCCTTGGCAAGGCTATTGCGAATCTGGCTAAATTCGTTGTCTGAAAGTTTTATGGCATTTAACGCTTCCAGTTGTGTTTTTAGATTTATCCGTAGATCTGCCACATTGGTAATGTGGACAGCCTTAAACTCCCTATGCACTAAGCAAAACCACCGTGGCATTGCTCCCCTCAAGATCTTCATTTTCAATAACCACAGACGCCGTTCCGTTCTTTTTAAAAGACTTGGTGCTTAACGCGACACTGGAAGTTGAATTTCCTGCCTGCGAACGAATATCCAGCATTAAATCTGAATAGTTCTCATCTAGTGCAACAGTGCAGCGGAGCCCTTTCCAGATAATATCTGTAATTTCAACATCGGGTGTTATCGCCGATGATGGATCAGTTGTAACAGTTATCTGAATTGTCAGGCATTCTTGTAAGCTTAACCCGCCATGGGTGTATTCTTGACCGTTCTTAAAACAACTAATGCCATCGGCCAGAGCGAAATATTGATTCTGATTCCAATACCATGGATACAGACGTTCATCCGTTGATGCTCCAGCCTTCAACGAGGCACAGCGTCCCCACTTAGTGTCTGCTAGTGCCGAGGGTAGATCAACCTTTGGTAATCCTCCTGGTAGAAGTAACCAACCATGATCCGTTACCACTCGCACTCGTTTCCATCCGGCAGCGATAAGTGCTGTTATCCGGTCACGAATCTCCGTTAGGAGCAGATCAAGATGTTTCGCTAACTTCCAGCCCCGGTCATGACCTTCGTGGTCGATATCTCCAAATTCACACCAGGCTGTACCTTTAGCAGTACCATTGTCATTTTTGGTGAGAATTGAGATTCCACTTTCTTCAATGGCTTTGTGTAAATGATGATGATTCAAAATCTCAAAATTGTAGCCGACAGAGTCTTCTGCAATGCGCTCTGAGCCTCTGTTGATTGGAGCAACAGCGGCTTTTCCCGTTCCGGTGACAGAGGGTACGGCGCACCAGCGGGGCTCTTCCTCTACAGCCAATCCGCTACCTGTGAGCAACTCGATCAACCGTTTCCCTGTGTCATAACGCAGTCCGTCAACAAACAGAATGCAATCGCCAGTATGATTGGAGATAGGTTCTGCGGAGATACACGTACCGCCAGGATAGGATGTTGCGTAAACAAGCGATTGCAGATAACGTGCAGATTCTTCCACCCAAGGCTGGTAGACGCAACGGATTGCAGTCGTTATTGCTTCAAGTTCAGTAGCAGATTCAGCATGAGACAACGCACGAATCACGGCATCGTCCGCCTTCCATCCGCTGCGACTGTACCCTGAGGCCAAATCCTCTACAGTTCCAGCCGCGAGACTTTTTGAGGTGATGTCGGCGATGATCGCCAAATACTTTAACGCGCAGGTCAAAGGCGACTCACCGAGTTCCGCCCAGACCAGAGAACGTCTACCGCTATGCTGTTTTTCCAGTTCTGTTATCTTTAATCTGGCAGCAACAGCCGTTAGATTGCCAAGCGAGACAAGAGCACCTTGAAGACTTTTTTCCTGATCTTCGTTCCACTGTGGCCAGCCGCCAGCAGTTCTTTCATCGGCAAATAATCCGAATTGCGGCAGAGGGCACTTTCTTATTTGGGCAGGAATATTCGAGTATCGCGTAGGCGCCTCACAAAAGCGTTCCCATATCGCGTGCCAGGGGCCTTCATAGTTAGCCAATTTCTCTGCCCCTGCTAGCACTCCTTCGCTTTGCGGGTCGAAATCAAGCTGAGATTTGCAGACGGAAACAAAGGCTTTCCACTCGTTTTCACTGCGGCCGGCCTGAAATGTGTCTCCCTGATCGAGCCATTGCAGCAAATCGCGAACAGGATCACCGCCAGTAAGTAGAGTATTGAAATAATCCCTGTCTAGGCGCTTATCATTAAGCAGTTCAAGATCTTCATCCAAGAACTGGCACAACGCAAGTTGCATGGCACTTTTGGCCTCATTATCTTGGGCAACATCAAGCCCTAACCCTCCCTGATTTGATTTAAGATAGGCAAGAATAGTCCAGTCTTTGGCATTAATTTGCGACCAGATGACACCTCGGTATTGCAATTCGGCAAGTGGCTTCAGGTGATCGGGACAACCTTCAACAGCACGTAAATCCTGGCGACTAACGCCCGGCAGATAGATGATCGGAGTGCGGTTATCTGGAAGGGATACCTCATCAGCATTGCCAGCGATAACGCAACGCAACCAGATGGCCGGGCCGGTCTTTTTGTCTGGTGTGTAATCACCAAGGACTAGTAACTCTGGTAGCTTCGATTGAAGGCGTGGAATAATTGATCCCCATTGACGATCACGGTCTGGCCACAGGATGCAGGCTGGAGCTACCTGAATTTCAGGATTGAAGATGGCAGCATCACGAACCGCTTTTAAGATGTGTTCGTTGACCATCATTGCCTGCTCCTTCGCCTCGGTATTTCTGGCGGGGCAATTGGTTCGTAGGCTTTTAGTCCGTTATCACCAGTTAAAATTTCCACCTTAAAACTCATTCGCGCATAATATTCTGCTACATCCTTAATGGTTGCATCGCCAAGTGAGAGTTTCTGATCTGCTAAGGGTGGCCAGGAGTCAGCAAGTTCTTTCATCTGTTCTGGAGACCATAATATTGACTGATCTGAAAAGGCAGCCCAAGGTGTCTCGTTGTCGGCACTCTTTTTCATAAAGTTGGCTAAGAGCTCCGCTCGTTCTTTTCGGCTATGAGCTGATTGTGCTATGTGGTTTCCAGTTTCAATGATGGTTGCTAATGGCAAAACAAAGGTCGTTGCGTTCCCAGCTTCAGTTTTAATCTTTTCATCCACCCGTTGTTTATTCCAACGATCATTATCTGGGCCACAGGTATTCATGTTGGGAATTTCCAGCAAGACGCACAAAATCGAAGTATCAATAATCAAAACTTTTTTCACTGTGCATCCTCCTGCTTCAATGCACTCGCAATACGCCCTTCTGTACTCAGTCGGCCAAGGCTGCCTGATGCCATAAGTTTTGGTAATTGCTGAATGTCCTCCAACTGTACAAGTTTGCTTGCCCCAGTTTTATCGTCTCTGTGCGCCACTGTAATAAATGGAACCATTCTGGTGCCAGCGGCATCCAAGAGTGCTGGGTTGTGTGTTGTTACAATGACATCAATATTGCGCTCTTTGCCCAAGCTCTTTAGCATTTTTACTAAAATATGAGCACGAGAAGGGTGTAGGCCATTATCTACCTCTTCAATCACTAGAAGACTTCCCGTATTCCGGGTAAGTAAAGCCATAACAATTGCCAAATAACGTAAGGTTCCATCAGACATCCCGCGTGCATCAATTTCGTGCGTAGAGACACCTTCCCATCCTTCATCACAATAAAGCATGGCATCGGTTTTAAACTTACCAACAGATTCTGCCCATACTCGCTTGATATCTCGTTCCGGCAAGTCTTTCAAATATTTGGTCAGTGTTTCTTCAACTTCTTTTTTGCGGTTTTTTTCTAGACCTGCCAGAATTCCGGCAATGTTTGAACTATCAGCCAAAAGTGTTTCTGATAGCGGTGAATAGTCACGCATATGACTAGGAATAGGATCGAAAACAAAGATGCCTTCTAGCTTTGAAAGTACGTATTTGGCACCTTCTTGAATCTCTTTACGCAGGTTTAGTGTTTCAGTTTGACTTAAAATGACATGTGTTCGATTGAGATCAATTCTCTTGCCAGGTCCTTTTGTAGCTGTGTAAAAATAAGTCGGGATTCCTAAAGAGTTAGTTTCGTCATGCTTAGTCATAAAAAGTGAACGCTCTTTAGGCTGGTCTCGACGTGGACCATAGGTTAGCAAGGTCAATGCCTCATTAAATACTTCAGCTTTTGTGCCATTTACTTGGACAGTTAGTTCATAGCGATAGTCCTGATTTTCCTTGATACCACCAATCAATAATTCCAACACAAACTGTTTTTCCGGTTTTCGGCAAACCCATTCCATTCCTCCACGCAAAGCAGGTAGGTTCACATCTCCGTTTATTGCTTGAGAAATACCAATACCGGAACTAACTCGATTTAAAAATAACAGTGCATCCAGGGTATTTGATTTTCCACTGGCATTGGTGCCAATTATTATTGTGATCGGGTCAATATAGAGCGTGGCCTCTTCGAAGCTTTTCCAGTTTGTCAGTTTAAGCTCTTTAATCATGCCTGATCCTCCTTTTCTTTTGCCGCTTTCTTCTCCACCAAACTCAAATGATGATCATTGATCCGGTCGCCTGCAAACAGATGATACCACGGTGCAGATTCTACATCTTTACCGCGATCTTTGCCCCATTTGATGTTGGGTTTATCGCGGAGGATTCCGGCACCTTTTTTCTTTACGTCACCTACGGTCATAAACGGGCGGATATTTAAACGTACGCCGTCGTTGATGTCTGGGTTCCAGCCGATGGGTTGTTGGTCTAGGGGCTTCCAGCGCACGAAGATGTCATGCGGTGCTTCGCCTTCGAGGATCAGTTCCAGCTTCTTCAGGGCTTCGGCGGCGGCGAGTCGTTCTTGGGCTCCGTCAATGCCATTGGCAATGTCCTGCTTTTGGCGACCGATCCAGTCTTGTCCCAGATAATTGTAAGTAAGGGTTTCCAGGGTTTTGTAATCGAGCTTGTGGTAGTTGACCAAGGCGGCAAAGCCATCGCTCAGTCCGTCCCAGATGTGCCAGATAAAGGGACGGTGTCCGAACATTTTACAATGTTGGGTGAAAAACTTTTCGCGCAGCCAGGTTTCGAGGGTTTTACCGGCGTGGGCAGCATTTTTCAGTAGATCTGCTTGGATGTCGTTGGACCAGGCTTCTCCATAAGCTGCCGCCAGTAGGTTCAACAGGCGGTCAGCGGCAGCCGCTTCGCCACGTACTGCGGGGATACAGGCGATACCGTCGTCATCGGCGTAGGGTAGTAGGGCTTCACAACGGTTTACCCACTCGCGCTGTTCCTCGGCCAGTTCCATGTCAGCATCCAACTCGGCAGGCCAGCGGTAGCCGAGCAGTCGGGCGACGGCGACTTGTAGCACATTATCGTCGTTGCGAAGGGAGCTGTGGGAGGTCCATTTGGTTTGTTTATCCCACACCACCGAGCCGCAGGGATGGCCGTGGTAGATCCATTGGGTGGGATCGTTGGTGTAGGGTTGTGGCAGACCTTTGGGATATTTTTCTGCGGCGACTTTGGTCCAATAATCGATATCGAAGGGGACTTTGATGAGATCCCTTCGCACCTTCAAGGTCTGATTTATCTTTCTAACTTCATCGTTGTAAGAAGGGTCGCTACAGAAGGCCCAGATAGCGGAAAGTTCCTTGTCATTTTTTGGAATTATCGAAACTGTATTTTCATCGTACAAGGCTCCATCATATGAGGTTGCATACAAGGCACCCGTTGCGCTGATAGAAACTCCTTTTTGCTCCCAGGCCTCAGTGCCTCGAATAACTGCACTTGTACTTTCAGCAATATCCCCAATTCCTTCTTGCCAAAACAAAATTCCTTCGCGACCACCAAACATCACGGTCTGCGAGACTGTTGACTGATAGTGGAACCACTCATGACTTAGTTGTGAGACTTCCCAAAACTTTGCTCCAAATCTCGGATAATCTCCTGTTTGTAGGCCATTGTGAAATGAGGTGCGTTGTTCCAGCAATTCAACTTCACCTGCCTCTATCAACGCAACCCGCGCATCGGGGTTCTCCAACTGTTTCGCCTGTTCAACACTTTTCATCTCCGCCGTCACCAACCCCGCAGCTTTTTCAGTAGCGGTGCGTGGCTCTGAAACATCGACACCGCGCAGCAGGTTGCTTTCAGGCTGTGTCGTTTCTCGTAGAGGAGAGAACAGTGAATTGGAATCTCCACCCAGCGGCGTCATCTGCGCATTGCCCCGGCTCAAAGTGATCAATATCGCTTTAACCACTTCGCCGCTGATGGTTTCAAACGCACCGGCTCCCAAACGTGCAAGCAGATGCCATGTATCGTTGTTCAATAATTGCTGACGAAACTTTTTATAGCTGGTCAAAAACAACCAGTTTTGCGGTAGCACAATACTGGAAGTGCCACCTTCCACGCATAACTGCAAACAGCGCTCTAAAAACACCGTCGCCAGATCGTTTTTGGCGGCAGGATAATGTTGCTCACAAAAATCACGCAACCGTTCACTTTGTTTACCGCGTGACAAATAGGGAACGTTGGTAATCACCCACTGATATTGCCCGGCTAACAGAGTTGCGGCTTTGGAAATCCCTTGGGCAACAACAGTGGCTTCCTGCTGCTCAGTGGATTGTCCCTGCCTATTTTCTTGAGAAAGAGCCCGCTCCAATGCACCCGAAAGCTCATCCCACTGCACCAGCTTGGCGGCATCGGCTTTAGCGGGGGTAAGTAAGCTACCCAGTACCGGCGCATCGTTAAAGGTATCGTGCATCCACTCCAAAGCGAGGCTGAGGTTTTTTTTGCCAAGCCCCAACTGTTTCCACTCCTCCTTGGCAACACTGACCGACAAACCAGAACAGGCGACATGCAATTCCGGCAAAGGACGGTAGCCACCGGCATCGGGATATTTCCACGCCGTAAGTGCTAAGGCAAAGGCGGCCAATTCCACACAGCGTTGATCGAGTTCCAAGCCATGGATGTTATCCCGCAACACCGCATCTACCGCCTCCTTCGCTGAAAGCTCCTCCAGCTCCATGCGCATGGGAACGAGCATCAAAAATGCGGCGACCAGAAAATGACCGGAACCACAGCATGGATCGAGGGTTTTCAATTCACTTAAATGATCCGGCCAAGCGTTAAAGGTGCCGGCGGCGGGTGCCCATCTCTTGTTATCATCGGTGTCTTCCACTTGCACAAATCGTAGATATTCCAGCGGCACGCCGGGGATGGCGGCTTTGCGGCGTAGTTCCTCTTCGGCGCTAGTGTTTTCAAGGTCGTCTGCAGTGAGCCGTCTTGCAGCCCACCACGCCCCCAGTGAGTTATCAAGCAGAAACGACACCATGTAAGGTTCAGTAAATAGCTGAGTCACGGCGGGTAGCTCTCTCGCCCCAATCTTCACCTCTGATTTATTGATCTTCTCTTTATTGTTCGCTTGCCAAAATTGATAAACCCAGCCCAGCGAATCGGACGCGGTAAACACGTCAACAGGCAGGGCCGCTATAAGGTTTTCCAGCTTTTGTTGATGCTCGGGCGGCAAGGTGAGTTGAAACGCCGGAAAATCGAGGCGGAAAATCTGCGGCAACATGCGAGCGGCATAGCGTGCCGCCAGCTCCCAGCCATTACTTGCCCCTTCATCGGCAGCTAGATCATCACACTCTTCCAAGGTGACAGCTACTGGATCATCGGGGTCGGGGTACATGAGCAAATTGTTTTCAGCCAAAAAACGGGCAAACAACATGCGGTGCCAATGCTCGTAGGCAATCTCTTCAACCAGGCGGTCAATTTCCTGCGTTTGTACAGCGGCATCACGCACATCCCCCAGTTGCCGCCCATGAACCCGCAACTTACGGCGTAATTCACGATCCTTATCACCCAAGTGGGCAAACGCAGTTGCCTCACCGACACCAAGTTGCCCCAACGCTGCCTGAGCGGCGACTTCAGCAATGTCTCGTGCTGTTTTGACGGTGCGTTCGAGTTGGTTGCGCAGAGTTTTTTCTAGGGGTTGCATCAGGTGCCTCCGGTAACAGCTGTGCGGCTTACAGGCCATTTTGGAAAATTGTTATTCCAACGATCAAGATTGACAACAGCACAACTTCTGGCAACTTCACCCGTCCATCGCGGCCCGGCGCACCCTACTGGAAGTTGTTTGTGAAGTTCCTTATTCATTATGGAGATCATGGCACTGTCAAGGGTCAATAAGCATATATAACGAATGGGCTTTTCGACTTTATTTTCCGCCCATCTATATAACCAGCTATCGCGAAATTTATGCTTAAGCACCTCACGAAGATGATTAAAATATTCACGTCGTTGCTTGACTCGTTCGTCATTAACTGCTTTCTTGAAGTTGTAATCATCGGGTGCGTGAAAATCTTTTACTTCAATGAAAAGGTAATCATTTTCAAGTTCCACTATCAAGTCAACCGCTTGCATAGCATGAGACAGCCCATGAAATTTTGGCTTGAATTTATCTTTTTCGTCAAAAACGAAAACATCGATTGCATCAGTGAAGTCGAAAGCAAAACCATCCGCATTGATTTTCATTTCCCCAGCCCCCCCATGGATTTTTCAATTTCTCGATCAACAATATCTCCGAACGTATCGTCGATAGTGTTGTGTGATATGTCGAGATAATTTGGAGTGCTAGAAATTTCAATTTCATCTGATTCCTGATTTCTGAAAAGACTGTGAAACGCGACTTCATCGTTCTTTTGGGATTGAAGATCAAACTCTTTTAAAATGACATAGTCGTGGGTAGAGAGAAAAATTTGCACTCCCATTCTTTGTAGCTCTAGCAATATGCCAACAACCGCTTTCATCAACTTTGGATTCAAATTTGTTTCAGGTTCATCCCAGAACAGCGTCGAACCGTTCAGCAGGGTGCCATTTTGCATGAGCACCCATAGCAGGCCAAGTTTTCGATATCCCTCTGCTAACAAAGTAAATTCGAGTTCGCCATTTTTATTACGCAGGAAAAATTCTTCATTCTTGGCGATAACCTTTCCGTCCATTGCATTTTGTAGCAGTCCTAATAGTTTTTTTCGTTGACTGTCTGTCGGCCCTTTTAGTGCAGGCAAAAAGGCTTTACGAATGATATCGACATAAATTTCTTCAAAATGAATCTCGCGTTCTTCAAAGAGAGAGCGAAAACCTGGCGCATTGGCCATCATGTCTTTGACAGGAATGAATGCGGCGTCAAATGAATTTTCAGACCACGCTTTTGTGGAACCTGAAACAGTGGCTTTTTCTGGCTTGGTTGTGTGGTTTGATAGCGATAGTCTAATACTGATCGATTTGTCACCAACCTTGCGAGTTACCTCGATAAAGCCTTTGGTGCTCGAAGATGATCTTTTGACTAATCGCCCAATCTGTTTGCCTGAGGGGTAAAAGACGTTATTGATTTTTTCTGCAAAGCCACCTTTGCTCTTTGCTATTTCACATGCGGAATAAGCCGCTTTTAAAATATGTGTTTTTCCTGTGCCATTTTCACCAATGAAAATATTGATCCCGGGAGAGAATTCCACTTCAAGCTTTTCAAATGCGGTAAATTTTTCAAATTTTATTTTTTCTAACATATTTTATCTCCCATGCAAGGATCATTTGCTTTGTGCAATTAAGTACGCAGTTGCACTTGCCGTATTCATTATGCAATTTATTTGCATTAGCTATTTAGCTAATCATATCAGAAATCAACTTCATACTTCATTTGTTGAATAAATTTAATCCTACTGAATAATGATCGGGCCATCTTTTAACTTCGCAGAGAGTTGTTTCCGCACCGTTTCGAGCCACACATCTATGTCTGCGTTTGATTTTAAAGTGTGGCGTGGAACATGAAAAGATTGTAGGTCAGGTTCCATCATCTCTGCACTGGCAAGTAACACTCTTCCAAAGCGACCATCCAGTGCTTCTACCTGGTCGGTAAAGGCAGACAGGCTGATTACGGAGAGTGTTTTCAGGATCTCTTCGGTGGTGGCAACCTGGACATCGGGTTGGCTAGCGGTGGTCAGTTTTTGTTGAGTTAAAAGCTGACTGCGCTGCTCCGGTTCAAGTTGTTTCCATTTGAGCTTGGATGACCTCGGCGTCTGTAATCTCCTTGGCGTGACTCATAAGGTGTACTAAGGTCAGCCAGTTTGGCCATTTCTTGTCTATCTGTTCTGCGAGCTTGCTCCATTGGGTGATGGACTGTGACAGCTCATTACGCTGGTTATAGAGCGCCAAAAGCTGTTCGTTTCCGCTGGTCAGGCGAATGTCATCGAGTGATGCTGTCTCTGGTTTGTTTGGTTTTGGTGCATCACCACCAGCATGATCGGCAAGGGTATTCAATTTTTGCAAAAATGGCGGAACGTGACTTAACTCTTCACCCTGCTTAAGCCCTTGCAAACCTGCTTTTTGTAGCAGTTTACGAATTTGGATGCGCTGGGCGGTGGTGACGGTGGCGGATTCAACCTTGAATGTTGTTTTGCCAATGTTTTTACGCTCCAGATCTTTTGGGTCGATGGTTTTCCCACGTTCGTCCTGAGCGCGAATGAGTCCTGAAACTTGCAGGATTTGCAAACTGCCATCCACCGCATCACGCGACCAACCATAGGGCGACGATTCAAATTGACTACGGATATTCAAACCTTTTTTACCACCAGCAATAAAACCTAACACCGCTTTGCAAACTGGGTTTTTAGCGGCTTCGCCATCGTCGCCAACAGCTTTTAGTGCATCAGGTGTTCCTTTGCGGCCATTTTCATACACTTTGGCCCAGCCGACGTGATCAGCAGTGTGGAACTGTGGATAGAGCCGTTGCAGCGAGTTGCCGGCGGCTTCGAGGGTCATCTCTTGGAGGTCGTTGCCCAAAATTTCATTGCCACCGCCTTGAAAGACTCTACTGCCAGAGAATGCTTCATCGAGTAATTCACGGATTTTACCTTCGGCAGTTTGTTTGGTCGTTTCCATGGCGGCACAAGCTTCAGTTCCCTCTGGACTATTAGGGACACCACGTTTGTCCATAGTAGCAATGGCCGCCTTACATTTGATGAGCTGTTGCCGTAATTCATCTACTGAGCGTTTAGGGATAAAGACAAAAACGGTGGGAGATTGGGTTCCGTGTTGACGCGCATCGGCACGAACGGAGTTTTCGCCATTGCTCCACCCATCGCGGACCCATACGCAGATTCGCTGGTTGGCATCCGTTGGCAGCTTGGCATCGAAAACTGGGGAGATTTCCCGGGGTACTTTTGAGCTGCCCTGGGTGATGGATAGTTTGCGCACAATCTGGCTGAACTTTTTGCGAATGCGATCATCGCGTTCGGCTTCGATACGGTGTGCTTCGTTGGCAAGGTTCGACTTTTGGCTGAGAAACTCATCGTTCCATGCTGAGCTCTCTTCTGTTTGGATGCGATACTCGTCATCAACTTTCATCAACAGTTCGCAATTGTCGAGCAACTTTGGCAGTTTGCTACGGATATTGCTGCCACCCTC
Source organism: Desulfobacteraceae bacterium 4572_35.1 (assembly GCA_002084705.1). Taxonomy (GTDB): domain Bacteria; phylum Desulfobacterota; class Desulfuromonadia; order Desulfuromonadales; family Desulfuromonadaceae; genus Desulfuromonas. The sequence continues at coordinate 4,077 of NBLX01000048.1, read as the reverse complement.
ATTGAGATTTTCGACCATTAGGTCGGCCAAGCTGTCAATGGTGGTGCGGATACCAATTTCGCTATTGCTGCTGGCGAGTTTATTGATCAGGAACACTAAGCCACAGGCACGCGCCGTGAGGCGTTGATCTTCCGATCCCTTCATCCAGCTTAAAGTTTTTTGGTGAACTTTGCGAGGCAAAATCCGTGATTGCAGAAGTTTATCTGCTGAATCAAAGTAGAGGTAATCAGCCGGTATGACATGGCCTAGAGGCGCATCCAAATTAATCTGAATAACCTTGTGGATCATACTGAGCTGGTTGCGAAGTTGGCTGTCGGTACCAGTCTGATCAAGGACACGTAGAGTGTTCTCCCAGAAACGCCGTCGCACTGGTAAAATGGGGTAGTCTTGGGAAAAATAGGCGATGTCGTCCTGACGGTGGCCGATGGTTGTGTCTGCTAGATGGCGCGATATTTCGCCGAGATTGGTTTGCATCATCTGTTCTATGGGAACTTTGGCTTCAGCTTTTTTGGCAAGGATAACCTGCCGAATAACTGCATCGACATCGGCATCTGAGAGTTCTACTCGGATGGTGAAGCGACCTTGTAACCTCGCTAGGTTAGCAGTGCCGGTTACAGCAGTTTGACCGGTACCGATAAACATAAGCTTGCCGCCGATGTTTTTGGTGATGGATTCCACCATCTCCTGCACTGCGATAGAACGATCGGCATTGTCACCAATGAATTGTTGCACTTCATCAAGGACAATAATGGTCAGTGGGAACTTTCCATCCTTAGTGAGGGTTTGTTTAATCGCCTTTAGCATCTCGTCACTGGAAACGTCTTGAACGTGTGGGTAGAGGTTGTTGAGTGTTTCGGCGCAGGCCGCTGGTGACGAAAAGAGGTTTGGTTTTGCTTTAACGAGGGCTTGATGTAGTCCTTCGGCGACATAAAAATTATCGATCTCTTCTACGAAATCAAATTGGTTTTGCTCGATGTCGTCACGAATCTGATCATAGATCCCTTCACTTTTTAGCCACATGATGAAGCGCGCTTTGGGGAACTGCTCGGGGAGACCTGCTGATTTGAAAATGACCCCTAAAAGTGCCAGGCGAACGCTGCCACTCGCTCCTGCACCTAATGTTCCTGATGCCGCGTGTAATCCGCCATGACGCTTGGCCTGAGTGGTCAACTCTTTCAGGTTATCGCGTACGCTTTGCGGAAGATTGGCAATACCACGGGCTGTTGCACCATCTTCAAAACTGGAATCGACCCAAAGAGAGCGCAACATTTTAACTAGATGCGACTTGCCTGAGCCGAAGAAACCACTGACCCATACAGCGGGTTGCTGAGCCTGTTCAATATTTTTCAGATAAGTTTCAAGGATGTGAGTTAACCCTTTTTCGTACTGGCCGTCACAGACAAAGGTCTCTAGCTCGTAGCGGAGCACTTCAAGAGCCAGGTCGGTTTCTTCATCGTTGACACTGGTTACACCCTCGTTGACCAGTTTGCTTGTTGATGGGTCTTTTTGAAAAATATCGCGGTTATTCATTGATTGGCCTCGTTATTTAAAATTCTCTGTCTGCGGTGATAGGTATAGCTAAGTAGTTCCAGCCGTCATAACCATCGAGCAGGCGATAATTGTTATTTTCGTAGCTACCAGGGAAGAAAACCAACATTCGACCGTTGACCAGTGGTGCCAATTTATCGACAACTTCCTTGACCTTAAGAAAGCCAAACAGGGAGCCGACCCCTTTTATAGCAACGACAGTATCTTGATCGACACTCTGTTCCTGGAGAAACTTTTTGAATTCTGCGGTGATAAATGTAAGATATTTGGGTAACAGCGTTGGTAATAGATGTGGTTGTTGATAGTAGCTTTTTGCGTATTTTTGGGCCCCCATCCAGATAGTAAATGTATCCGTGAGGTCAAATTCTGCCCATTTGTGTCCGGCTTGACGGGTAACGATTTCAAACTCATCTGTTTTTGCACGTAACGAGCGTTCTTCGTTTTCGTTATACACACAAAAAATGACACGTTGAGCGGCAGCAGCATCATCGCGCCAGGGTACAGAAATATATTTGTTGTAGGATTGGATGAGTCGTTTAACTTTACTCACGGAGCCACTCCATTTCTTGTTCAGTCAACAGTTTTGGGAAGAGAACCTCGATGACATCTCCGGCTCTCTTGAACACAATCCAGCCCTTGCGTGATGCTTCTTCAGCCAACTCGACAGCTCTTTCAAATGAGCAATCTAGCAGTTTTGTATATTCAGTACTGAAGAGGGAGTGGCCGCGAACACCAGTAAGATAGCCAAGTAGCAGGGCGTAGGAAACACTTCCTGCTGTGGGGGAAGCGCATGCGCGAATCTTCTCTGTTCGTCCAGTTAAATGTCCCGATTTTGTCCAAGTTGAGTTGATGTTCTGTGACGTTGATTTCAACGTGCCTTTGCTGAAACGGTCAGCCTCTTTATTGTCAATAAATTCTTCCAGAGCTTGTCGCTTAACAGTCATCCCTTCAGTAAAGTTCAAAATAAACGGTGCCGTGGACCTGAAAACGGAATCCCGAGCATAGGTGCAAAGTAACGCTAGCAACGGTTGAGCTTCTGGATCTCGCTGCCAAAAGAAAAGCAATGTTCGATAAAGAGTTATAGACGGATCGAGGGAGTAAAGATCGACCAGGTGGCGAAATGTCAGAGTACGAGTTTTCCCTGACCGTTTTCCCAGGCAGTTCTCGTGATCTATGGCTTTGGAGTAATCTGTTTTTAGCGCATTAGGGTCATCAAGGTAGGTGATCACCTCTTTTAGTTCATCAAGCATCATAGTTCGGGCAGTATGCGCTCCACCACGGTTAAAGCTAAATCCAAAGCGGGTCAGTTTATCATTATTTATTTTGGTCATGATTGTTTCTTGTCTCACTGGCATTGCCGTTGCGTACCCACTGATCAATCTCATCCCGTTTAAATTTCCATAACCGTCCAATTTTGTGAGCTGGGAGGGATTTTTCACTTATCCATTTATAGACAGTATCTCGTTTGATACCGAGATAAATGCCGATTTCTTCAACAGATAGCCACCTATCATCCATAGTCTTACTCCAGTAGAATTCATATGTACGGTGGGATTAGGATCACCTGAATGGGCCAGTCTTCCAACGATGCACACAAAGAGAGTTAGAGAGTACTTAGTTTTAATTGAAGTGTCAAAAGGTTCTGTGAGTTTATATCCGAATTTATACGAGTTTGTCAGTGTTTGTTTGGTTTTTATTTTTGGTTAGCACTTTATCTATTTCGCAGTTCGTGATGGGAACTCAATTTGTAATTATTTATGGTGCAAAATTGTTTTGCTTTGTGAGCTATGATTTCCTTTTAGTTTTTTACTTGAAAATGTCTACGGAATGTCTAGGAAATATGTAAATTAAGTGTTTAGACATTTGTCAGGATATACTTTGTCGCTCCATAATACTGTTGGTTTGGAATATCTTTTTAATAGCATAATTTTTGGTGGGCTGAACAAATTGAAAAATCAAGAGATGGCAAAAAGTGGTTAGTAGGTGGTTCATTGTTTGACAGTTTTGAACCATTGGTGGTTAGTTTGTAACCATTCGGGTACAAGAGTGGTCGGGTTTTGGCTATATTGGAACCATTTATTGTTTTCGTTAGTTCAAAACTATGGGCTATAGATCAAGACTTTAGTTGCTACTAATTTGTACGGTTTTGAAACTGTCAATGGTTCTTGCGGCAGATGTGGAAAGGGAACAGTCCGAAGCATGCTTGGCATCAATGATTGGAAGGAGTGTGGTGCGTGTAAGGGAGCAGGGGTATTTGAAGGGAGGGGATATTTCAAGTGCAGTGGTGATGGTTGGCTTAATGTCAGAAAGAAAAACTGCATTTGAAAGTATTGCTGTCAGCGTTCTTCTCTGTTGGCGCAAATTGCGCGGTGTGTTACAAGATTTTGAGCGTATTTGAAATTAAGGTTACACGAGAGGTTACACAAACAAAACAAGGGGTCAGCGATAAATCGCTAACCCCTTGGAATTTATGGTGCCCAGACATGGAATCGAACCAAGGACACGAGGATTTTCAGTCCTCTGCTCTAC
>NBLX01000158.1 GCA_002084705.1 Desulfobacteraceae bacterium 4572_35.1 | reverse complement strand
CACGATGCTATCAACTGAAAAAGTTTACAACCATGCAGAACTTCAACGCTGGATTGAACGGGTTAATAAAGCGGCAGCACAGCTTGGCATCCCCATCAACAGTTTGATTTTTCGTGCAACACCAAAGCTGGACGGCTTTGCCGCCTATGATGATGGTGAACATCTCTATACCCGTGGTGATGGCAAACGCGGCACCGACATCACACGAGTGATGGAACGCGGTCTTATTGTTGCGAACAATGGCAAACGGGGTCTCGGTGCCGGAGAGATCGTCGTCAGTGCCAGCTATTTTCAGCAACATCTTGCCGATAAGTTTGAAAACTCCCGCAATTTTCAAGCCAGCGTGGTCAAGGAGAAAGAACTTGGATCCGCTACAGCCAAGGCTATTGAAGCAAAAGCGGTGGTCTTTTTCCCCTTCAGCCTCCTCCCCAGTTGGCAGGGCAGCTCCGTTCAACTGATTGAACATCTGGATGAGATCATCACGCAGCAATACAACAGTGTCGATTATGACGTGGACGGGGTGGTTATCGAGATTATCAACGACGAGCTCAAGACCTACATGGGTGCCACCCGCCACCATCACCGCTGGCAAGTAGCGCTGAAAGAGAACCTGGCAACAGCCAAAGTCAAAGTGGTTCAGGTTCACCCTCAGACCTCACGTTCTGGTCGAGTAAATCCGGTTGTTGAAATTGAGCCGGTGCGTCTAAGTGGTGCCCTGATCAAACGGGTAACCGCGCACCATTACGGCATGGTTAAAGAAAAAGGGATCGGTCCCGGAGCAATAATTGAGCTAACCCGCAGCGGTGAAGTTATCCCAAAAATCATTCAGGTAATAAGTGCTGTCGATCCCGAGTTGCCTCCGTGCTGCCCCAGCTGTGGCGCTAAATTAATCTGGGACAACGATTATCTGTTTTGTACCAACAACACACAGTGCCCAGCACAAATCAGCCACACTATTGAGCATTTTTTTCGCACCCTTGGCAACATTGATGGTTTTGGTCCGGCAACCATCGACAAGCTCTACGCCAACGAAATCCGCTCCATAGTCAAGATTTACACCATGGATAGCGAGGATTTTGAACAGGTGGGTTTCGGACCAAAACAATCACTAAATCTTGTCAACCAGTTACAGCGCAGTCGCGTTGAACAAATTGAAGATTGGCGTTTTTTGGCCGCCTTCGGTATTTTCAGAATGGGAGGCGGTAACTGTGAAAATTTACTGCGCCACTATCCATTAGATGAAATAACTACCAGATCAGACAACCCACCCAGCACCACGTCAAGCAGCCCTATTGCTGGAAAACTTCTGGTTTTCACCGGGACAATGAAGCGGGGAAAACGCAGTGACATGCAAGCTCAGGCGAAAAAACTTGGTGCCAAAATTGGCAGCACCATCAGCGCAAAAACTGATTACCTGATAACTGGAGAAAATGTCGGCGCGACAAAAATCAACGCAGCACAAGAAAAAGGGGTGCAAATAGTTAGTGAAAGTGAATATTTGGCCATGCTGACCACGCCGGCTCCACAACCAGAGCAACCACCGCAGCCATCACTTGCCTTTTAGGCGTAAACTCTCTTTATAAACTTCACTACCACTGATACCGTGCATCTTAGCAACCTGTTTGATAATGACTTTTTGCGGCAGATCAGTTTCCTCTTGTAAGCGTAGCAACGACTGCTCTACCGTTTCCTCAAGCACCTCTTGTTGAGGTGGCGCCAGCAGTAACACAATCTCGCCGCGTACCCGATTTTGTGAAAAATGATCCAATGCTGCCACGGCACTGCCACGGAACAACTCTTCGTGCAACTTGGTAAGTTCCCGTGCTATAGCCAGGTGCCGACTTTCTCCCAGTACTGCTATGATATCACGTAGAGTATTGAGGAGGCGATGGGGAGCTTCGTAAAGTACAACGGTTCTTGTTTGTTGAAGATATTGTTCCAAAATGCGACGACGCGACCCACTTTTAGGCGGCAGAAATCCATCAAAACAAAACTGCTGTGTCGGCAAACCTGCCATCGACAAAGCCGCAATACAAGCACTTGGGCCAGGCACAGGGGACACCCTTATTCCGGCATCACGGCAGCGTTGAACCAGCAGCGCTCCGGGATCGGAGATTGCAGGTGTTCCAGCATCGCTGATTAAGGCAACAGACTGCCCCTGCATCAATAGCCCCATAAGATATTCCCCCTTTTGCGCCTCATTGTGTTCAAAACATGAGGTTAGTGGAGTATCTATAGCGTAATGATTAAACAATTTGCGGCTATGACGGGTGTCCTCAGCCGCCACCAGATCAACCTCTTTCAAAATACGGATGGCACGCAGAGTAATATCTTCTAAATTACCAATGGGGGTCGCCACTATAAACAATGTCCCCCAAACAGAGGGATCAATCATTCAGATCCTCCAATTCGTCCAACCACAATTGGACACTAGCATCGCTCGGCATGCGCCAATCCCCACGTGGAGACAAAGCTACACTACCGATTTTGGGTCCATCGGGTAGGCACGAGCGCTTAAACTGCTGAGCAAAAAAACGCCGATAAAACACCTGCAACCAGCGCAGCAACATGGCATCTTCATATACGCCCGCAAAGGTTACCTGTGCTAAAAACAACACTTTTTTGGGAGCAAACTGATTACGCACTACATGAAACAAATAAAAATCGTGCAATTCATAAGGACCCACATGATCCTCAGTTACTTGGCTTATCTCACCGGCAGCATTGGGTGGCAACAGCTCAGGTGATACCGGCGTAGCGCAAATATCCTCCAGCACCGCACGGGTTTCCCCGCAATAAGAGCTTTCTGCACACCACGACACTAGATAGCGTACCAAAGTTTTAGGCACACCGCAGTTCACCCCGTACATGGACATATGATCGGCATTGTAAGTACACCAACCCAAAGCCAGTTCCGAAAGATCACCTGTGCCAATAACGATCCCGTGGATCTGATTGGCAATATCCATTAAAATCTGGGTACGTTCACGCGCTTGGGAATTTTCATAGGTAATATCGCGCAATGTTTCATCATGACCAATATCGTTGAAATGTTGCCGTACTGCCACATCTATGGGGATAACCCGACTATTGACACCAAGTAGCTCTATCAATTTTTTGGCATTATCACGAGTTCGCTTTGTCGTTCCGAATCCAGGCATAGTAACTGCGTCTATCCCACGTCGATCAAGCCCCAGCAGATCAAACACCTTCACCACCACCAGCAAAGCTAGAGTTGAATCCAGTCCACCGGATATTCCAATAGCAACGTTCTTGGTTCCAATATGTTGTAAGCGCCGCGCCAGAGCTGTTGTCTGTAAGGCAAAAATTTCCTGACAACGCTGACTGCGCTCGTCGGCAACAGCAGGGACAAATGGCTGGCGTTCCAATGCCCTGTGTAGCGGCAACGAACCGGATAGTGGATGCAGAGCAAAACCTATTCGACGATATTCCCGCATGGAGCTACTGGCGGCAAAGCTATTGTTTTTACGTCTTTCGCTTTGTAGCCGATCAATATCTATGTCTGCATATACCCAGCTGGTATTGAAACAGAAGCGTTCGCTCTCCTGCAAAATAGTACCGTTCTCGGCAATCAAAGAATGACCAGAAAAAACCAAATCGGTACTCGACTCTCCTGGTCCGGCTGAAGCATAGGCGTAAGCAGCTAAGCAACGAGCCGATTGCGAACTTACCAGTTGGCGTCGATATTGCCGCTTACCCAGAATCTCAGGGCTGGCAGAGAGATTAACCAGAAGTGTTGCACCGGCAACAGCCATCTGTCCACTGGGGGGGCTGGCTACCCAACCGTCCTCACATATTTCAGCTCCAACGATACAGCCAGGCATGTTTGTATTCTCAAACAGCAGATCATCACCAAAAGGGATAGCTTTGCCAGCAATAATCACCTCTTTTACCCTACAATCAGCAGCAGCGGAAAACCAGCGCTCCTCGTAAAATTCCTGAGTATTGGGAAGAAAGTTTTTCGGGACAATACCAAGAATATTGCCGCCAGCCATAACTACAGCACAATTGAACAAGCGTCCCTCATGAGCAATTGGAGAGCCGACAATCAACAACAACGATCCATCTGCCGTAAGCGCCGCCAGCTGCAGCAGCGCATGTTCAAATCACAGAGTAAAAGCGTTGGGCACGTGGTCAATAACCGGCACTGCTCCTGATACCAGAATTGAGATAACATCAAATCGTGGCTGCAAAGGGGACGGTTGACTGGCTAAATACCACTGAGCAGCCCGAATAATTTGCCGTTGTTTGCGTTCATTAACCGCTTCACCACCTGTTCCGTAAGCGGTACCACGTCTAGTCTTAACCTCAACAAACGCCAATATCCCACCTCGTTGGGCAATGATATCTATCTCCCCGCCGCGGCAACTATAGTTGGTGGCAACAATGCGATACAAGCGCCGCCTGAGATAACAAACTGCCTGCTGTTCACCCCACCTGCCGAGGCTAAGGCGTTGTTGGGTCACACATGCTCCTTTACCCCAGCAAAACTTTTACGATGCAAAGGGCACGGGCCATGCTCGGCAATTAAGGCACGGTGTTTAGCACTGCCATACCCTTTATGCCCAGCAAAACCATACTGAGGGTAATGACGATCATAAACCACCATCATACGGTCGCGCACAACCTTAGCTATAACCGATGCCGCAGCAATAGACAAGGAGCGCGAATCACCTTTTTTTATAGTTTGTTGCGCTATAGCTGTTGGAATTGGAGTAATGCCATCTATAAGCAAATGCTGGGGAATAACCTTCAGGCGGGAAACAGCAATCTTCATAGCTTTAATAGTCGCCTGAAGAATATTGATTCGGTCAACTTCATCGGCGTGAACAAAACCTACACCAATTGCCAGCGCTTGATGGCGAATTGGTCGGAAAAGCTGTTCCCGTTTTTTTGCGCTGAGTTTTTTGGAATCGGTAAGTCCGGGCAGATCAAAGGTTTCCGGCAAAATAACCGCCGCAGCCACAACCGGTCCCGCTAAAGGACCTCTTCCAGCTTCATCAATTCCGCAAATTAAACTAAGACCTTGGTGACGCAGCTCTTTTTCGTAGGCAAGGGGATCAAAATCTGCAACCGATGATATTTGAGCAAACAGGGGCAGATCCGCCATGGAATGGTTGTTGGATTTCACAGGGTAGGCTCCTCAGCAAACATTTACCACCATCAATAAACAAGTGAGATGGGCACAGATAAACGCAATCAAAACTGGCGACAGTATAAATCAGTACGCAGTAAAGCGCTAAGGATAAATTGAGCTTGATGTTGTATATACCATCCCACAGCAATCAACTGCTGCGGGATGGATATAAGTAAATTAGTTCTGCCGCTTCTCACGAATACGGGCAGCTTTACCTTGCAGTTTACGCAAATAGTAAAGCTTGGCACGACGTACGCGACCAACCATCAGAACTTCAATCTTTTCAATCAGAGGTGAGTGGAGGGGGAAAATACGCTCAACGCCCATACCACCTGAAATTTTACGTACAGTGAAAGTGGAACCGACTCCGCGATTAACACGCTTAATGCAAACACCTTGAAAAACCTGGATCCGCTGTTTGTCACCTTCTACAATTTTTACGTGTACGCGCAGTGTATCCCCAGCCTTAAACTCGGGAACATCTTGTTTCATCTGCTCGTTACCAATTTGATCAACAATGTTCATCATTGCCTCCTTGTTTATCTTTAAAAAATCTATCAATTAATTTATTAAACGCTGTCGCCGTTATCTTTATCCTCTTGCCGCGAAGTCGCTTTCTGAGTCTTGGCTTGCCGTTGCCATTGCTGCAACTGCGTTAGCTCTTCAGTGCTCAACTCAGCATCGGCGAACAGATCAGAGCGGCGCTGCCACGTGCGTTGCAATTGCTGTTTACGGCGCCATGCAGCAATTTTAGCATGATCTCCCGACAATAAAACTTCGGGAACCCGTTGCCCCATAAATTCGGCAGGACGGGTATAGTGCGGATGTTCCAGCAATCCATCCGAAAATGAGTCTGCTTCAACACTATCGACACTACCAAGCACTCCGGGCAACAACCTAGCCACGGCATCGATCATCACCATTGCCGGCAATTCACCTCCAGTGAGGACAAAATCACCAATGGAGTATTCGGCATCTACACAGGATCTGACCCGTTCATCGAATCCCTCGTAGCGACCACAGACAAAAATCAGACCAGATTCATTTGCTAACCTTTCAGCAGCATTCTGATCAAAGGGTTGTCCCTGTGGTGACATCAACACCACCTTTGCCGCAGGTTGCCGCTTTGGCGATAATACTCTCGCCAAAGGGTGAATCAAACATCCGGGGGAACAGGGTTAAAACATCAAATCTCATCTATTCAGGTCTACCAATCCTGCAGGCAAGGTTACTTTCATCTGCCCAGCTTCAATATCTATATCGTCAATGAACTGATCAACCGCTGGAATCATCACCTCGCCGTTGACACCCTCAACTACATAAATATTATGTGCTGCGGTATCTAACGATGCCGTTATCTTGCCAATGACACCATGCTTACTGTCTACAACCAATAACCCTTCGAGCTGATGCCAATAGTAGTCACCATTGTCCAGGTCAGGCAGTTCATTATAAGGGAACAAAACTTTAGCGTTTATAAGGTGGCCAACACTATTGATATGCTCATAACCACGTAAACGTAGCAAAATGCCATGTTTGTGGATGGAAGCCTTGACGACATCGACAGAGACCTGCTCACCATCAACACAATCCAGAACCAAGGTATCAGCATTAAGCAAAACCTGAGTACCTGTGGCATCGGTGCGAACCTTGAGGTCGCCACGCAAGCCATGGGTTGTGGTAATAGTACCCAATTCTAACAACTGATCATCTGTCACGTTTATTATATTCAACCTATCATCACCTTGGCAAATACTCCCAAGATGTACTGTTCAACAAATTAAGCTTCACCTTTTTGCTGAAACTTTGCCCAAACACCCTCTTTACGCAGCAATTGCAGAACCATCTCGGAGGGTTGAGCACCTTTATTCAGCCACGCCAGGGCACGGTCACCTTTAAGGTTGAGCATAACAGGTTCTTGTAGTGGGTCGTACTGTCCAATGTTCTCAATGTAACGACCATCGCGCGGGCAACGCTCGTCCGCAACAACAATCTGGTAAAATGGTTTCTTCTTAGCACCACCACGGGCCAATCTGATTTTTACTGACATATCTTTTCCTCTCTATAACGACACCTGGAAATCAGGTGTTCCAAAAACATAATTAACATAACTAAAATGGCATTCCACCGCCGCCACCCATAAGACCTTTAAGCCCCTTCGGACCCATCTTCTGCATCTTCTTCATCATCTTCTGAGCTTCGGTAAAACGCTTAAGCAGCTGATTAACATCCTGAATGCGGGTGCCACTGCCATTAGCAATCCGTAACCGCCTCGACCCATTTATTATCTTGTGATTACGCCGCTCTTTGCGGGTCATGGATGAAATAATAGCTTCTATTTTTTTCAACTCATCATCGGGCAATTGCATGTTGCCAGCTTTTTTTATCGCCTTGCTGGCTCCGGGAATCATCTTTAACAATGACTCCATAGATCCCATCTTTTTCACCATCTGCAACTGGTCACGAAATGATTCAAGGGTAAAGCCATCCTTGCGCATGTTCTGTTCAATGCGGACAGCGTCATCCTTGTCGATGACAGCCTCAGCTTTTTCGATAAGCGACAACACATCGCCCATACCAAGTATGCGCTGCGCCATGCGGTCGGGATGAAACACATCAAGGGCATCCATCTTCTCGCCCATACCGACAAACTTTATCGGCTTACCGGTAACGGCACGCACCGACAAGGCGGCACCACCACGGGCATCACCATCTAGTTTGGTAAGAATAACGCCGGTAATATCCAGCTTCTCATCAAAGCTCTTGACCACATTGACTGCGTCCTGACCGGTCATGGCATCAGCAACAAACAGAATCTCGCGCGGCTTAAGGGCTTCGTTTATCTTAACCAGCTCACCCATTAACTCTTCGTCAATATGGAGACGACCGGCAGTATCCAGGATCAGGGTGTCATAACCATGCTGCACTGCATACTCACGTGCCTGTTCACAAATATGGACAGGATCATCTCCCGGTTGAGTATCAAATACCGCAACATCGAGTTGACGTCCCAGAACTTTTAACTGCTCAATAGCCGCCGGACGATAGATATCCGCAGGCACCAGCAGTGGTGTACGCTTATCACGGCGCAGTTTCAGCGCCAACTTGCCACAGGTGGTAGTTTTACCAGCACCCTGTAGACCGCAAAGCATTATCGGCACCGGTGGCTGCGCGGCCAAATCAAGCCCGGTTTCGTCCCCTTCGCCCATAAGGCGACCGAGTTCATCGCGAACTATCTTTATAACTTGCTGTGCCGGTGTCAGGCTTTTTAATACATCAGCGCCAACGGCACGCTCACTAACCGCAGCGACAAAATCCTTAACCACCTTAAAGTTAACATCGGCTTCAAGCAGAACAAGGCGTACCTCACGCATCGCTTCAACCACATGCGCTTCTGTCAGTCGCCCCTTACCGCTTAACTTTTTAAAGACCGCGTCAAATTTATCCGTCAGATTATCAAACATTTAGTTTCCTGCATCAGAGAAATCGCAAATAAGGGAATATAGTTAGCCACCTCAAAGTTGTCAAGGAAATTCCCCCAGCAGTTCAAACTCCTTCCCGACCAACCGGTAGGTTGTAAAGGGTGATAACTGCTCCTTTTGCAGCAATGCCACCACCTCATCACAATCTTTGTCATCTATACGAATTACCATTCCACAATCAGCCGACAATGCACGAGGCACCGGCATCAGCAACAAGGGGAAATGAGCTTGCAACCGCAACTCGGCCAGCATTACCCGATGCAAGGAATTGAAGATAATTATTATGTGATGTGGTTCTATCATTTTCATTGTATAAAATTAGCCCACTTGAACTGTTTGACAGGGAAACAACAAACCGATATCCTGCGCGATAGATCATCTACACCAAGAAACTACCTTTTTATAACTAGAAACGACATTTATTGTGCCAATTGCTGCCAACGTTACTGTTTTACTTTCATTTACACTGCTATCAAATCTGATATTGGGATACCTACGCCAAGGGGTACGCAAACGCTCTCCACTGTGGTTTCTGTACGTACACATGTCGATCCCTTTTATTATCTGGTTACGCCTGTATTTTAGTTTTACATGGCGCATCATCCCATTCACCGTTAGTTGTGCCATAGCTGGTCAATTAGCAGGTGGATTATGGCGTAAAAAAAACGGTCAGGGCTAAATTGCCGTGAGTCAACGAAGCCGCAGTAAAGATTCACTTAAAAGTACCAGAAATGTCCTTGCCGGAATTCTCGACAATTTGGGCATCGGCAACAAGATCGAACAACACCGCATTTGGACAGTGTGGGC
>NBLX01000157.1 GCA_002084705.1 Desulfobacteraceae bacterium 4572_35.1 | reverse complement strand
GCCCCGATGCTCCAGCCGTTAAAAAGAAAATACCAGCCAAAAAGAAGAAGAAAGCGGCCATAAAGAAACCACCTGCCAAAAAAACACCGGTGAAGAAAGCTGTTGCCGTTAAGAAGGTGCCAGCGGTTGTCAAAAAGGTGGTCGAGCCTGTACCCGTCGTGAAACCGAGTATTACCCCAGCGAAAAAGGTTGAATCGACACTAACGCCGATTGTACCCGTTACGGCCAGCGATCCGATGGATGCTATCGAGCAGATGCGGCGCAAACAACGGATTGCCGCGCTGAAGGAAAAGCTATCGCGTTTAGCTACTGAACCCTCTACGGCACCGGTTGGTGTGGTCGGCGGTAGCGGTGATCAGGCTGGTGTTGATTATGATGGCTGGATTAAGTCGTTCCTGTCGCAAGCGTGGGCATTGCCAGCCCATTACCGTCAGCGCGGTTTAGTCGCCACCATGTCGTTGCGCTTCAATCGTCAGGGCCAACTTGTTTATACTGAGATGCTGCGCTCCTCTGGTGATAATTTTTTCGATGCCAGCGTCAAACGCGCGGTACAGCAGTTACAACGCTTACCAAACGAACCTAAAAAACAATTGGAACTCAGTGTTACTTTTGATCCAAGGGAGATGTTAGGCCAATGATGAAGCAGATAAACTATTCTATCGGTGTGGTGATGTTATTGCTGTTGTTATTCAACACCATCGCCATCGCCAAAGAGATTGTCATTACCACTCCCGGTCGCCAGACTATCCCGTTAGCCCATGCACCACTTTTAGCAACCTCTGCTGAAGATAACGCCTTAGCACAAACTTTTCACGATGTTCTTCAGGGTGATCTCGACCTCAGTGGTCTGTTTGAATTTGTCGATGAAGGGGCCTTTCTCGATGATGCTAAAAACGACGATCTAAATAGTAGCGATATCAATTTTGCTCAATGGCGAATGCTGGGTGCTCAAGTGTTGCTCAAGGGGACCTATAAACTGCGCCGTAATAAACTCGAATTAAAAGTTCGTCTGTTCGATGTCATGACCCGGCGCTTGCTTATCGGTCACAATTACCAAGGTCAAGCGCACGAAATTCGGCGCATGGCCCATAGCTTTGCCGATCAAGTGATGAAAGTCCTTACCGGTAAGCTCGGTTCGTTCAATACCCGTATCGCCTTTATCAGTGATCGCACCGGTAACAAAGAGTTATATTTGTGTGAATCCGATGGTTACGGTAGTCAGCGCGTGACCAATCACGCCAACTTGATCCTTAATCCCGACTTTTCACCCCTTGGTCACGAACTGATTTTTACCTCGTACCATCAGGGTAATCCCGATCTATATCGTAAAGAGATCTATACTGGCCGCGAAGTAAAAATTTCTAGTCAAATCGGCCTCGATGGTCGCGTTCATAAGCGGATGACCAACGCATGGGGTATTGATGTTGACCCAACGTGGAACCCCATCGGTGATCAACTGGCTTTTGTTTCCGACCGCCAAGGAAATCCCCATATTTTCATCGTCGATGTCCTTTCCGGCCAAACACATCGACTCACTCATGCTGGCCGCTATAATGCCACCCCAGCGTGGAGCCCCGATGGTAAGCGCATTGTTTTTAGTCGCCTTGAGGGTGGGGTATTTAATCTGTTCAGTATTGACCCCGATGGTTTCGATGAGCGTCAATTGACTTTTGGTGCGGGCAATAAAGAGCATCCACGCTGGAGTCCCGATAGTCGCTTTATCGCTTATTCTAACGATATTTCAGGCAATAAGGCGATCTGTGTCATGCGCGCCGATGGCAGTGGCCAGCGGCAGATATCGACGATTCAGGGGAATTGTAGTCATCCGGCTTGGTCTAAGAGTTGGTAGGTTTGTTCGTGCTTTAGAGTGAAATAATTATGGTGGGAGAGTCAATGGTCAACCAAGACCCAGAGCAGATCGCACGTGATGAAATTGATGCATTACTTACGGCTTCAGGTTGGGTCGTGCAGAGTAATAAGAAAATTAATTTCAATGTTGGCGAAGGACAAGCGGTAAGAGAATATCAAACCGATGCTGGCCCCGCAGATTATGTTTTGTTTGTTGATAAAAAAGCCGTTGGTGTTATTGAAGCAAAGCGCAAAGAGGTTGCAGAAAAACTCACTGTTGTCGAAACGCAAACAGAAGGCTATGCCAATGCGACGTTGAAATGGGTGAACAACAAAGAGCCTTTACCGTTTTTATATGAAAGTACTGGCATTGTTACCCGCTTTACCGATCAACGCGATCCTAAACCGCGTTCACGCGAGGTCTTTAGTTTTCACCGTCCCGAAACGCTACGAGAATGGCTAGAACAAAGGGTCTCACTTAAGCGTCGGTTGCTCGAAATTCCACCACTTAATCCCGATAAGCTTCCAGCAAAAGAACTCGGCTTGCGCGATTGCCAAGAGATTGCTATCGATAATCTTGAAAATTCGTTTAAGAACGATAGGCCTCGGGCACTTATCCAAATGGCCACTGGAGCAGGTAAAACCTATACCGCTATCACCTCAATTTATCGCCTGTTGAAACATGCTAAAGGCAAGCGCATCTTGTTTTTGGTCGATACAAAAAACCTCGGCGAACAGGCCGAGCAGGAGATGCTCAATTTTAGCCCCAGCGACGATTCGCGTAAATTCACTGAGCTATATAGCGTGCAGCGGTTAAAATCGCGTTATGTTCCTAAAGACGCGCAGGTGTGTATTAGTACCATCCAGCGCATGTACTCAATTCTTAAAGATGAAGACCTTGATGACTCTCTCGAAGAGGGCAACCCAGCCGAGCAATATACACGGCCAAAACAACCCGTTCCTGTTGCTTATAATCCCAAGGTTCCCCTTGAGTTTTTTGACTTCATATTTATCGATGAATGTCATCGCTCTATCTACAACTTGTGGCTGCAAGTGCTCGATTATTTTGATTCTTATCTTATTGGTTTGACGGCCACCCCCGACAATCGAACCTATGGCTTTTTCAAGAAAAATGTCGTCAGCGATTACAGCCACGAAAAAGCGGTGGCCGATGGGGTAAATGTTGGCAACGAAATATTTACCATCGACACCAAAATATCTCAAAAAGGAGCAGAGCTGAAAGCTAAACAACAGGTTCAGCGGCGGGAAATTCGTACCCGTAAAAAACGCTGGGAACAACAAGATGAAGATGAGGCCTATTCAGCCAAGCAATTGGATCGAAATATCGTCAATCCCGATCAAATTCGTACAGTAATACAAACCTTTAAAAATAGTTTGCCCGACATTTTCTCTGAGCGCGATGAAGTGCCAAAAACACTCATTTTTGCCAAAACCGATAGCCACGCCGATGACATCATTCAAACCGTGCGCGAAGAGTTTGCTGAAGGGAATGCTTTTTGTAAAAAAGTGACCTATAAAGCGGCTAAAGATCGCTTCGATAAACAGGGCAACCTTATCGAAGCAGGTGAAGACCCTAAATCGGTGTTGGCGCAATTTCGTAACGGCTATAATCCTCGTATTGCCGTTACTGTAGATATGATCGCTACAGGTACCGATGTTAAACCACTCGAATGCTTGCTGTTTATGCGCGATGTTAAAAGCCGCAACTACTTTGAACAGATGAAAGGGCGCGGCACTCGCACCCTTGGTCACGATGATTTGAAAAAAGTCACCCCCTCTGCCAAAAGTGCTAAGACCCATTACGTGATCGTCGATGCCATTGGCGTGACTAAATCGCTTAAAACCGCCAGTCAGCCATTGATCACCAAGCCATCTGTTGCCCTTAAAGATTTGGCTATGGGGGTTATGATGGGAGCAAACGATAGCGATACCGTTAGTTCACTGGCAGGTCGTTTGGCGCGCTTAAATAATCAACTCGATGCTCAAGATCAACATAAAATTGCGCAAGCAGCGGAGGGCAAAGGGCTAACTGCCATTGTTAGTGACCTGTTTGCCGCAATTGATGGCGATAAAGTTGAACAACGCGCTCTACAGTTGGCGCAACAATCTGCTGGGAGTGACCCAGGCGATGATCTGCGTGCTAAAGCTCAGGCCGAGCTAGTGAGTCAGGCAGCCAATGTGTTAAACGGTGATCTTATCGACCTGCTCGACACCATTCGCCGTGAAAAAGAGCAAAAGATTGATCACGAAAATCTCGATGAATTGATTGAACCGTTGCGCGTTTGGCACGCCTATGGTCAGCTCGAAAAATATCAAGGCAAGCAACCCCTCAATGAATTAACAGCATTGGTCGCCTTAGTGCGCCGCGCCTGTGGTATGGATGGTTCGCTATCCACCTTTGATGCTACCGTGCGTAAAAACTTCCAAAACTGGATCATGAAACATCACGCCGGTGCTGGGGATAAATTCAATGAACAGCAGATGGAGTGGTTGCACATGATTCGTGATCATGTGATTAATTCGTTCCATTTTGAGCGCGATGATTTGGAGATGGCTCCGTTTGATGCTCACGGTGGTTTAGGCAAAATGTATCAATTGTTTGGAGCAGATATGGATCGTTTGATTGATGAATTGAATGGGGAGTTGGCGGCTTAACATGGTGATAAACTTACGGCAGGAAAATATCCCTAGAGGGTGGCAGGTTTGTACTCTCCCCGAATTTACAAAAATTGTGATGGGGCAATCTCCGAGTTCAAGTACCTATAATTACGATCAGGTTGGTCTGCCCTTTTATCAAGGGAAAACTGAATTTGGAAAGATTTATCCGAGTGTTAATAAATATTGTTCTAGTCCTAATAAAATTGCACAGAAAGGCGCGACTCTTTTATCTGTACGTGCACCTGTTGGACCGACAAACCTTGCACTGAATGAATGTTGTATTGGGCGTGGTCTAGCCGCCATACATCCGCTCGACATTATTGATTCAAAATTCATCCTTTTTCTTTTTAGATGTATTGAACCGAACCTTTCAGGATGTGGGACAGGGTCAACATTTAAAGCTATAACCAAAATCTTTGTCGAAGAATTACAGTTTGCGTTACCACCTCTCAACGAACAACACCGCATCGTCGCAAAGATCGAAGAGCTGTTCTCCGAGCTGGATAAAGGAATCGAAAGCCTGAAAACCGCCCGTGAGCAACTCAAGCTCTATCGCCAATCATTGCTTAAGCACGCTTTTGAAGGCAAACTCACCGAGCAGTGGCGTAAAGATAATGCCGATAAACTTGAAACGGCAGATGAGTTGCTGGCGCGTATTCAGCAGGAGCGTGAAATCCGTTTTCAACAGCAGTTGGATGAATGGCAACAGGCGGCTGAGCGTTGGGAGGTTGCGGGGAAAGAAGGGAAGAAACCGAGTAAGCCGAGAAAATATAAGCCTACGTCTTTTGATGGGAACACTATCGATAAACTAGATGATATTCCGAATAGTTGGCTTTGGATAAGTTTTAGCGAACTACTTTATTCAATTCGTGGTGGAACGACAGTACCGCCTGTTGATATAGTCACAAAATATCCAATACTTAGGTCAAGTAGTATCCGAACTGGTTGTATTGATTTCGATGATGTTAGATATTTAGCCCATGAAAAAATTAAAAGTAAATCTGATTTTGTAGAGAAGAATGATCTTCTTTTTAGTCGATTAAATGGCACCATTGATTTTGTTGGGAATTGTGCTGTTGTTGGGCCTGTTTTCCCAGAGAATCTAATTTATCCTGATCGACTATATTGTGCCAAGTTGGTTGCTAAATCATTAGCAACGTATTGCGAATATTTTTTTTCAACATCTAAAGTAAGAAAACAAATTGAAGAACATGCAAAATCGACTGCAGGTCATAAAAGAATATCAATCCCTGACATAACGGATTTGCCTTTTCAATTACCGCCCCTTGATGAGGCAACAGAGATATCTAAAATTTTAGATGAAAAGCTTTCTGTTGTTGATCAAATTGAAAAAGCAATTGCTGAAAATCTTTTAAAAGCTCAAGCCTTACGCCAATCAATCCTAAAAAAAGCCTTCTCTGGCCAACTCGTCCCCCAAGACCCTAACGATGAGCCTGCCAGTGAATTGCTCAAACGGATCGCCGCTGAAAAAGCGCAACAGTCTAAGTTGGTTAAGTCTAAAACTCGCCACACTGTGGCGACAATTCCACTTGAACCTCTCAGTTTAAAAAAACAGGGGAAGAATGGACATAAAAATAATGAATGCTGAATCTATTGTCTCCAAAGTCTGGAGTTTTTGCACAACCTTACGCGATGATGGTGTCGGCTACGGCGATTATCTCGAACAGCTCACCTATCTTATCTTCCTGAAAATGGCCGATGAATACAGCAAACCACCCTATAACCGTGATGTGGGTATCCCAGATGAATATAACTGGCACAGTTTGCGCAGTAAAAAAGGGGCAGAGCTTGAAGTCCACTATGTAAGCCTGCTACGCGCCTTGGCAGATAACAAGGGGATGCTGGGACATATTTTCACGAAATCGCAGAACAAGATTCAAGACCCGTCGGGGGCAGGGCAGTATTTTACCCCACGTGCCTTGATTAAGACGATGGTTACCTGCATGCGCCCACAACCGCTGCAAACCATTGCCGACCCCGCTTGCGGTACCGGTGGCTTCTTTTTGTCTGCTTACGATTATTTGGTAGAAAATCATAAACTCGATAAAGGGCAAAAAGCATTTTTAAAGCACGACACCTTTCACGGTAATGAGATTGTCGCCAATACCCGCCGGTTGTGTTTGATGAATATGTTTTTGCACAATATTGGCGAAATCGACGGCAACAGCGCGGTAAGTTCGAATGATGCGTTGATTGCACCGCCCGATCAAACGGTGGATATGGTGTTGGCCAACCCCCCTTTTGGTAAAAAGAGCAGTATGACTTTTACCAATGAAGAGGGTGAACAAGAGAAGGATGAGCTGACCTATAATCGACAAGATTTTTGGGCGACCACATCGAACAAGCAGGTCAACTTTGTTCAACATATTCGCAGTTTGCTTAAATCAACAGGGCGCGCAGCGGTGGTAGTACCTGATAATGTGTTGTTCGAGGGTGGTGCCGGTGAAATTGTTCGGAAAAAGTTGATGGAAACCACCGATTTGCACACAATTTTACGTTTACCCACGGGTATTTTTTATGCCAACGGAGTAAAGGCGAATGTGCTGTTTTTTGATAATCATCCTGCTGCAAAAGAGCCGTGGACAAAAGAGATCTGGTTTTATGATTATCGAACCAATGTTCATCATACGTTGAAGAAAAAGCCACTGCGGGTTGAGCACCTTGATGATTTCATTCAGTGCTTCGCAGCAGAGAACCGCTTTGTTCGTAAAGAAACTTGGAGCGATCAAAGTAATCCCGATGGTCGCTGGCGTAAGTTTAGTTACGAACAGATTATAGCTCGGGATAAAACCAGCTTAGATATCTTTTGGTTAAAAGATAAATCGCTCACCGACCTTGACCATTTGCCTGAGCCTGAAGTATTAGCCGCTGAAATTATCGAAAACATGGAGTCGGGCTTGAATAGCTTTAAGGCCGTGCTGGCAGAATTGAGTTCATAGTTTGCTAAATTTGTAGGATGCTGGTGTACAAAGTGAACAGCATCATTCATTGCCAAAGGAGTCAGATCGTGAACAATCATAATTTACCATTGTTACCAAAACTTGGTGATATTGAAACGATTGCTGTTTTAAAGCAATTGGCACGTTCACATCAGGCCTTGGCTGAACTGAAAGGTGTCGCTCAGGGGATGCCTAATCAGGGTATATTGGTTAGCACGCTGTCGTTACAGGAAGCGAAGGATAGCTCTGAAATTGAGAATATTATCACTACTCAGGATGAGGTTTACCGTAGTGATTACAACGCACAATGCTTTCTTACCTTAGCGGCAAAAGAGGTTCACCATTATGCCAATGCGTTACGCGATGGTTACGAGCAGGTACAACGGACGGGACTTTTAACCAGTAATGATATTCAAACGATTCAGGCAGGAATTGAAAACAATGCGGCTGGTTTTCGTAAGGTTCTAGGTACGGTGCTTAAAGATACTCAGGGCGATGTGATTTATACGCCACCTCAGCACCCCGAAGAGGTGCTTACTTTGATGGATAACCTGACCCAATTTATCAATGAAGATACGTTGTGTGACTGGGACCCGTTAACCAAAATGGCGGTTATTCATCATCAGTTTGAGAGTATTCATCCATTTTATGATGGTAATGGCAGGACCGGGCGAGTGATCAATATTTTGTATCTTGTTCAGCAGGGGTTGTTGGATACACCTATTTTGTACCTCTCCCGTTATATCAATCAACAAAAGAGCCGTTACTACCAGTTGTTGCAAGAGGTGCGTGACACCAATGATTGGCAGTCGTGGTTATTGTTTATGTTGATAGGGGTGGAGCAAACGGCCCAACAAACCACCCGCTTGATTGTTGAGATCAAAATACAAATGCAACAATATAAGCAAAAGTTGAGGGAGCAATTGCCTAAAATTTATAGTCAGGATTTGGTGAATAATCTGTTTCGTCATCCTTATACAAAGATAGATTTTGTTCAGTCTGAATTACAGGTAACGCGTCAAAGAGCTTCGCGCTATCTCGATGCGATGGTCGATATTGACTTAGTGAGTAAGCACAAAATTGGCAAAGAGAATTATTATCTCAATGATCGGCTTTTTGTGTTGTTGTCCGATGTTGGTAGTTCAGAGAATGATTAGCCGAAGTGACGTGTTATAAAAAAGGTGTTTTTTGTAACACGTCAATCATGTCATGTTACAAAAAGCGCGTTTTGTTAACATGACTGTATGGGTAAGCTTTGCCAGCCGAAGACTACCAGACTTTATCTCGCACCAAGTTCCCCCATTTGCCGCCGCCGAACGCAATGAGCGTCACCATCACAATATTGATTACATTCCTCCTCATACGTAAATCACCACAGCAACTTTCAACACCTGTTGACAACCGATTCGCTATCCTCTAGTTTAGACAGACATCGACATCGTGTTATCTCGAGTGGTGGAGGGATTGGCCCTTTGAAACCACAGCAACCGATCCTTGAGCCGTTTATATGGTATTAGGATGTCAGGTGCTAATTCCAACCCCCTTTGGGGGAAAGATGAGACGGAGTCTTACGATACCCGTATCTCTCGACGTATTCGCAAGGCCCCATTCATCTTTTGAGTGGGGCTTTTTTATTTTCCCCCACGCCTTTTTTGCGTTATGGGAGCAAGTCGTGTCTACAGCGATTGAACTGGTTACAACTCAAACCGTCACCATCGAACACGAGCTTCGCTTGGAGAGTGGTCGTTTGCTCGGCCCACTTACCATCGCCTATGAAACCTATGGTGAGTTGAATGCTCAGGGTGATAACGCGATCTTGGTCACTCATGCGTGGACTGGTGATGCCCATGCTGCGGGTCGTCATCATGAGGATGATCGCAAGCCAGGCTGGTGGGATAACCTTATTGGTCCGGGTAAAGTCCTCGATACCGATAAATATCAGGTGATCTGTTCGAATGTGATTGGCTCGTGCAAAGGTTCAACAGGGCCAACTAGTATTAATCCGGCTACGGGGCGACCTTATCGCCTAAACTTCCCCATTGTGATGGTGCGCGACATGGTGCGCGCGCAAAAGTTGCTGATGGATGAGATCGGCGTGACCAAGTTGGTGACGGTGATCGGTGGCAGCATGGGTGC
>NBLX01000156.1:4245-8764 GCA_002084705.1 Desulfobacteraceae bacterium 4572_35.1 | reverse complement strand
TAAACTTTGATTTGTCAAACTGCTGTGGATCTATATAGTAAGCTAAATTGGTGCTTTTGAGAGACTTACACGTTTTTTCATCTTTTGGCGGTATTAACTCAATGCTCACCCCATCAAAACTACGATATGCGATAATTTTAGCGCAAACAGGAAGCATAGAATGCGGCAATATTTTTGTACATTCAGACAGATCAAGAATCAGATCCTTATATCCATCTTCTTTTATGCACTGATGTAGTGTGGTCAGGAGGTCACTAGAGCTGTCGATGGCACCTGTAATAATAATTTCGTTTTCTTGTCGCGTAATATTGCTCATATGTTATCCTCTCATGAGTGCATAATTATGATTTTTGTATATTGCGATGGTCAGTTCGGTTTAGTTAGCTATTTCCTAGAAAAACATACCACAAAATTGCCAAAAGATTAAAAGCCCCCACCTGAAACCTTCTATTATTTCGCTTTTTTACGAAGAAGCTTATTGGTCACGTATGACCAGTAAGCCCCCTTTAAGATAGGCTTACTGGTCATACGTGACCAATAAGCTTTTGTCTCTTAATCGGCTAAATACCACCGATAATCCTTGCTCAATACAGCTCTAAAACATCACGTTGACCTATAGCGTTTTGGATTCCACGCTCTGCCAGCCAGCAGCGTGTTTGAGTGGCAATCTGATCGCTGGCGGGGTCATTACACACTGCCCGCATCTGCGTAGCAACCCACTTGGAACCCCTTTTTTCCAATGCCAGGGTACAACGTTGTGAGCCAAGAATACGATAGAGATAAATATTTTGCCTGACAACAATATCATCGAAGTAGCCGAGCACGCAGTTATGCTGCTGTCTTGCCTCTTCGAGCAACATCCGGGAGTCGGTGATAGGCACTACCATTTCATCCCCCTCAACCGGTGGTGCTGGAAAAGTAACCGGCTCGACACTATCATCAACCAGCACCTGATGACTTTCGCAGGTTAGTTGATCGTGCAATTGCTGCACCTTGGCTGCATCAGTTAGCGATCTGATCGGGAGCGGCCGGTCACGCAGGAGCCGCCACAGGCGCAGTAAATCTTCCAACAAATAAACCACCTGAGCACTACTGTTTTCTTTAGCCGCCAAGCTGACATCTTGCAATAGAACATGAGAAACCACCTTGCATAGTTCCTTGTCACAGACAATTCTTAACACTCCGGCATTTATAACAGATAGATGACTCAGTTGTTTTTGCACCGCCGGGTTTGCCAAGGCTTCGCGTAGATAAAGCAGACGCTCAACCGTGATTGATTCGTGGGAAATCTTCATCAGCACCTTGCGGGTCAACTCTGTTGGCGGAAACCCCAGCCACGCCAGGATATCTTTTTGTTTTTTCCCCTTTGCCAGCAATGATCTAGCTGAGCGTAGCGGTTGTTTTACAGCCGGTTTATGAAACACCCAGTTAGAAGCCAAAGAGTATGCCAAGGCGGGATTAGATTTAACAAGATCGTATGCCGGATCGCCACAGTGCGCTAAAAACGACAGGATGTGCCACTGGCGTGATTTAAAGCGAGCCACCTGTATCCGTATCGGTTTCGGAATAGTGGCATACCATTTTAGCCAAGCCATCTTTTTGCTGCGATAATGGGCAGGATCTTTGCGAAACGCCATAAGCCAGGCAATCTTTTTTTCAACATCATACCGCGGCAAATCTATTTGCGGTCGCACGCGCTGCCATCCCGAATCGGTTGTTTTTTGCCATGCTTTAGGCGGCCAAGCGTACATAACACTGACAGAATCAGCCGAAAACAAGTAAAGTTTTTGAGTTGATTCTTCAAAATTGATTCCAGCTTTAGCCGGATAAAAACTATTCTTCATAAGATTATCCCCCTAAAAACTGTGTTTCTTTCAATAATTACGCAAGCTGCAACACAGATATTTTTTCAACAACCGGTTAGATAAAACAGTGAAACCTTAAACCATTAAAGCTTATGTTTCATTGGTTGCAATTCGAGACATTTCTTTGAATATTTTTCAAAAATTTCACGGTGGTCATCTTTGTTTGGTATTTTATGCAACTCCTCTACTATTGTCGGTGGCAAACCTAGAACAATATTTCGCTTCTTGTGGTCTGCGTACCACTCTGAAAGAATTTCCTCCGTAAACATCTCTTTGGGAAAAAATACTCGCGCATTCTCGATAAACTGCGACCCAATTTTGACATTCTCCTGCAAACTGCAAATACCATTTATGTTTAGCGGTTTAAGCACTGAATCAGCAAGGTCATGTATAGACAATATAGTCTCCAAATTGTTCCCACCCTTGTTGCTGCCAGAGGTTAAAATTACAGTATTGTTTTTTGGATTTAATGTTGTTTGCAATGATTTCATTGATTGGTTTCCTTATCTGGTTGGTTAACCAAAAATATGTTGATGTATGTTTTTCATAGTGGGAAATTAAATACTGAAACCAATTTTTTTCTTTTCCGGTTTCTGTCTGGTTTGTTCAAGACGGGTGATAGACAGGCCAAAATTGCTGATTACAAAACTCTGTTTAGCCGCCCAGTTAAGCTTGCGAATCCCCTCATCAACACTGAGATGCAGTAATGTATTATCTACCGCTGCTTGAAATTCATCATCGCTGCCTTGCAGTAGACTATCATTGCGTAGTTTTTCTACCAGGATAGTCCTTAGCTCTTCTGCCGAATAAGCAGAAACATCAAGTGGTGATAATCTCGCCCACAGTGGATCATCTATACCTTGGCATAGTGGACTGATATCATTTGCTGTTAGAATAGGGATAAGCTTCCTGCGCATATCAATGGACTGATCAAAAGAACTCGCAAAAACATCAATAAGGGGGACAATGAATCTTTTTCACCCGCTATTTTTATGGCAACATTTAGAGATAACTGCTCAATTAAATGATCACGACAGCGCAGCTTTTTTTCAACGTTCGCTTTCGTTTGTTCAAAAAAATCTTTTAGAGTATCTGCACTGAGGAAGGGTTTACTGCAGAAATCAAAAAATATTGCTGGATCTGCCATGGCAATTTTGGTTTGGAAATAATGTTTTTGAGTATCATTCTCCAAGCCTTGAGCCCCTTGAGTAAGATTTTCTGCTAAAGCAAAAACAGCATTACGTTCTGTTTCGTTCTGAGCTTGTTTCATCGCCGAAACAATAATCGGAAAATGGGGAGAAAATTGTTGTAACTGCATAGCGAAAGATTCATTTTTCATTCTTAAAGAGCTTAAAAAAAGCATATACTTTTTATTCAGTTCAAGATTTTGCTTTTTTAAATTGGCAGCTTTTATTGGTTTAGCATTACTTTTTTGCGCTTTTTTCTTAGATATTTTTTTATGGGCTTTTTTCTTAGATATTTCTTCATGGATTTCGTTGAACTTTTTTATTTGTGCGTGATTCCTTATAGGTTCGATAAAAGCTTCTTTAACTTCTTCATGAATATCAGGTTCGGTTGGAGTAGTTTTCAATTCTTCCACTTCCATCAAAGACGCAGCCAAGAGTTCATTTTTCATGCAGTACCTCCATAAAAAGATTAAAAAAGCGATGCGAAATTCAATATGTCAGTATGATATTCCACAAAGCGTGCCAAGAATGTAACTTGTTGAAATAACAGGAATTGTGAAATATTAAGCGCACGAAGGAATCTTCTGCGGGAAGTATTTTATTTCCAAATGGAAAATATTTTCTCAATTGTGTAATCGTAAAATCAGTGCTGGCAAACACGCAGCAAGATAGTAACAAAGATGTGATTAGTAGATAGTGAAGGGGTAAAGCTCTGATCAGAGTGAAACCAAAACTGGAAAAGCAAGATCTTGGTGGAATGGAATACGCAACTCATTATGTTGCGTATATTCAGAGATATAACAGTGTAATGTCATTTTTTCAGTGTAAATTTTATTTCAATATCTCCTCTAGATTATCTACTGGAAAACCGTATTGCTTGGCGAATGAATCAACACCACCATACTGTTCAGCTGCTTCTTTAATACGCTTTTTTGCTGCATTAAGCCGATTGTTTACGGTTTTAATAGTTGTGTTGAAACATGTCGCAAGGTCATCTTTTGGTATCTCTTTTATGTAAACTTGATACAACAAATACAAATCGGAGAGGGTTTCGAAGCCGGTCTCCTGCGGCAGGTTCGCCCAAAAGTTGCCTCCTTGCTCACCCGGCTGCAGATTTAACGATGAAGCTACAGCACCGCCATTAGCACCAGGATGGATTCCGGCAAGGAGATAGCGTTTCACATAACTGTTCAACTCACGCATATTCCCCGGCCAGTTGTGATCACACAAAAATTTATAAAATGCCCCGCCAGACCTCAGCTCATCTGAAAAGCATCTAACCTCTTCAGGTGTAACAAACGCATCGTCCACCGTGGCACTGGTCGAATCTAGACCGTAGTCGCCAATCATCCCTTGTGCTTTTGGTCTTTTTATCAACCTTCTGGCCATATTACGTGCAACATTTATACGGTCATCAATATCCATTTTGTCCAACGGCACTGTTTCAATCAAAAAAGTGGCAAGGCG
>NBLX01000156.1:0-4223 GCA_002084705.1 Desulfobacteraceae bacterium 4572_35.1 | reverse complement strand
GATACCAGGCGACACTCTCCTTGCCTGTGCCGGTGTCCCCCACGATCAGGACATTTTCCTGTAGCTGAGAAAAGCGTAGAATATTCTGCCGTAACGTGGAGATACCGCCCGGATTATTGTCGATGCTATAGTTATTGTCGATGCTATAGCGACCGCCAGCCATATCCGGCTCCCCTTTGTTATAAAAGGCAATTGCCAGCTTAACCTCATTTTGCAATTCTGCGGGGGGGGCATCAAACCCGCTTTTGCCGATGTTAATAATGGCTGCAACGGTTTTTTGAATATCTGACTCAGACACAATCGCCCGCATTAGGCGATACTGTACCCACAACCGCCGGTTCTCCCGCTGCTTGTTGGCAGATTTGAACTCTCTGGGTTTGTTTTCGTATTCGTTACTGGCAAATGTAACGTTATTATTCTTGCACCATTTTTTTATATCTATTCTGCCAGAACCGTTCTTTGTTTCGTTTTTTGTGCTACAAACTGGATATTTTGATCCATACCAAAATAATTTGGTTTCTTTTTCCCCAATACTGACCTTTTCCAACTGCTCGGCATAGCCATAGAGCATAAATATGTGTATTTCGTCACCATTAGCAGCCTTATCTATTACTGAATTACAGCATTCGGCAAAACTACTGGCACGTGCCACAGCAACAATGAAACGGTGGGCTTGTTTTTTTTTAACCAAGTCCAACGCCTTACTTACCGATGCTTCTGCGGTATCACAGATAATATATACAGTTGCCATTGCACCCTCCAGGTAGGAAATATTTTTCTATAATGGAAATTATTTTACCGATCCAATAAATCAAAGTCAACCATTGCGCACATAAATGTAGTGATATCAATCAATTACAGAATTGGTCTGCAAATTGCTTTTAATGTTTTGCAACTCTAGCCAAGCAGCACTATTCAAACTTTACAAAAGGATCAATATTTATGTGGAAGCAATTTAAGAAGAACCTGCCTGAGCGCACAAAATATTATATGTGGGGGCAACACAACCCATACGTTTTTACTGCTGCACAAGAAGCTGTTTTGCAAGATCATCTTAATAAGCTAAAACAGGGTAAAATTTCTTTGGAAAGTTTTTTCCGCCAAACGCCGCAAATAGCTCAATGGCATACAGAACATATTCGCCAAAGTCGCATTTTAATCATCTCTTGCGAGCCGGGGTTGTCTCGTGCTGAAACAATTTATAAAAATTATCCATCCTGGAGTGGAGCCGGTGATGTTGCTAGTGCCTATCATTTATCTATGCTGTCCTGGCTGGGCATGCACACTCACCCCCTATCGGGAGCGATCAACGGTGAACCGGGCTGGCAAACTGGTGGTTCATGGGAAGGGGCAAATAATGCTCTGAGGATGTGTGGCAAGGCGGGATATTTTTTATCCACTCAAGAAGCGATAACATTGCAACATAGTCAATTTATCCATATTGACGCAGCACCTTTTCCACAGCGCAACGGTGATGATCCAAATCCGCAAAATCACAGCGCCATTGCGCACGTCCACCACGCAAGAAATAAAGATCTTGTCCATCAGTTCTGCCGTTTTAATCAGGGAGAGATTGGCTATGTATGTATAACCGCAGACCGTTTGGCAATTGCCAATGATGACGGCGCAAGCGTCTCTTTTACACCACGCCAGGATAAAAACAACTATGCCGACCGCCTTCTGGAACTTATCGCCATTGCGGGCGATAGAAAACAGCCGCCGCAGCTTAGGGCGATTACGACATGGTTTAAGAGTGGGCAGGCAACGCTCAGAAGAATAGCGATGGATTGATAGTTTTCTTAACTCTTACTATCCCCTGACGCTTTACGGCACAAGACCACCATTATGTGGTGGTCTTGCCAAATCAACCTGTCAAAAATTAAGCATTAGAGTATCAAGTTATGTTTCTTAATAACGAAAAGATTACGCTATAGCAGGTGTCAGCATCAATATACCATTTATCATTGCTCATAAAAATACACATGGCCCAATCAGATGGCCCCGCCTCCCACATAACAATCCATCTCTCAGAATCGTTATCCGGGGCATCCAAAAATATTTCCCCGGTAGGATTTGGATAGCCCCACATCTCCATCACCTTATAGAGATGGGCATAAAGATGTTTTGCCGCAGCAGCGGTATCATCTGGATAAAGTTTGCTGAGCGGTGGAAACGTTTGGTGAAAAGTATGCTCGTCATCCATATCGAACTTAGGCACTGATATTGAGTTGATTAATTCCTTTATATCCTCGGGAAGATCCTCTTCTTTTGCATCGCGCTCCACATACAATGTTGCCATTGATTTTCACCTTTTCTGTTGGTGTGTGAAAGTATTACTGGTATTTACGAAACCTGAACAACCTTAGCTATGAAGATATTGGAACGATTAGAGCTGGAGGTATGTTTCAACCAAGGGAAACAGCTCATTAAAGCACTCACGAGAAGACTCTATGCATTCATTTATACCATCAGGTCCATTATGCAACGCATATTTAAATTGTAAAGAATTCTCACTATATTTAATGCTTCCATTTCCAATACAACATTCACAGCTTTTACTTTTAACTACACCTGCAACTCTGAAAATATTTTCCGTATCTGATTTTTTTTTGCTTGTCCACTTCCCTTTCTCGACAATACCAACAAGTGTCTCAGTATTTTTAAAGCACTCATTAGCCACAACTTTAAAAATACTTGGCATCAACAAACTATCAGCAATTTCCAGTTTAAGATTGGCCTGTTCAACAAGCTGCGTAAGTTTGCTTTGCTGATTTTTTTGTGTATTACGAAGAATCCTCGGCGCCGTTTGGCAAAAGCAAAGCAGATTATTCAAAGAGTAGACGTCACCTTGCACCTTGTAGGGTGGCACTGGTATGGCTGCCTCTGCCTCTACCTGAAAGAGCAAAACAGACGACCCCACCCGACCGATAATAGTTTTAATTACCATGAAATTTTTCCTCCCGAATTATTCATTGATTAGTGTCATTTTTAGTCAGTAATAAATGCGTGAACAGCGTTGGCCAGAGAACGTTACTCCCCCTTACGCACCGCAATATAATAAACCCAGAGCCCGGATATTGCCGTCTTAAGAACCTTTACTTGATAATCGACCGCCAGCTCCTCAGGAGTCAGGCGTGCGTACACCATCCACCGCTCTGCACCAGACTGCCACCTCTTTTTGTAGTGGCGGTAGAGCCAGCAGGTTCTCCAATCTTTTCTGGAGCAGCGCCGCATCTACTTTACTGATATCGTAACGCAGCAGCCCGGCCAAAATAAAGCCGTCAACCTCCTGCTTGGCCAATATCCGTGCCGCCCGACAAAAATCCTGGAGAAGTTGCCCCTCCTTGCAAAAGGTGGAATGACCAGCCTGCAGAAAAGTCCCGTTGCTGCCAGTGTAGCAACTGCTCTCGGAATATTCCCCGGTGACAAAGTATTCCACATTGCGGTACTCACTACTGTTTTGATAATCGTTGGAAAATATCTTCAGCTCAAACCCCAAAAACTGCGCCGGGTCATCAACTGTGCCAGCAAGAGATAAATCTACTCCAGCCATGTGGCGGGGCAGATATTCAGAGGAACCACAACCAGGGCCAA
Organism: Desulfobacteraceae bacterium 4572_35.1; assembly: GCA_002084705.1. GTDB lineage: Bacteria > Desulfobacterota > Desulfuromonadia > Desulfuromonadales > Desulfuromonadaceae > Desulfuromonas. The sequence continues at coordinate 629 of NBLX01000156.1, read as the reverse complement.
GCAGTTCCTTAAATCTCATCTCCTCAATAGCGACATTACCGAAAGCACCAAGTTGTACCGCCAGAAAATTCTGAAAACGAGCCTCAGGACCAATTCCTTTATAACGGCCGAATTGATTGGCTGCCACAACCAGGTGCCGTTGAAACATGCAGCAAAATAACTGACTATCAAGCATCGGTTGCCTCGCATTTGTTGTGAGTACAGATTTTACGACTTAAATTTGAATCAATACGTAAACCAATAATCTTTTTCATATCCATCCCCTTAACCGGCGTGCCAAAAGATTCAAGACTGGCATCCTATGCCGTTTAATTTCACTCCAAAAACGTGACAAATATTAGCCCACATTTAACACCCGAAAAAATAAGCAATGCAATATCGACTAGTTCCATGCCAAAAAACATCGTCTGGCACTACATTTTTGTATATCAACGTTAAATAACAGATTTCTGTATTCCTCTAGGTGATGGTGATAACCCCAATGCAGTATAAAGTTCCTGCAATTTTGGTTCTGCCACTTTTGCTTTACGTACATTAACCGACACGGCGCAGAGCGAGACACCGAGTGGGCAGCTTAACGGCTGTCCGTTTTTTTGCCCACATCGCCATCACCCCTGCCAAGAGTAACA
>NBLX01000155.1 GCA_002084705.1 Desulfobacteraceae bacterium 4572_35.1 | reverse complement strand
GTCTGCCCTTAGATAAAGGTGAATATTATTTTGACGTAACAGCAGATGGCAAGTGGACTATTGATATAATTATAAAATAAAGTTCAGCTATTCCCAGACGAACCAACTTCGCCAGTATATTTCACATTCTAATGTGATTGAAGTTAATTTATCGTAGATTATCAGCAATTTCTTCGCTGTTTGCTGACTTTTTGAGCTAATTTCAACTTTATTTTTATTGCCCTTACTTAATGTTGGTGATTTTGGGCACAGCTATCCATTAACCGGATCAACGCTTGATCGGTTTTTGATGATCTACAATAGCATGCGGATAAAGTGTTCGCTTCAGGGTCATGAATCGTCATATAATATTTCTGGTTTGGAACGTTTGTAGCCATTGTATAATGCTGTATAGAGCATCTCCATCGAATCTAGCTCGTAATTGTGAAACAATGAACGCATCTTCTCCCATAGGGCGCGTTTGCTTTTAAGTTTTTTCCATACGCTGCAAAACAGTTCATTGGTTAGTTGCTGATTTTGATCTATCATAAAGGCAAGCATCATCAACATGACAAAAATTTCGCTCAAGTGCTGTTTACCTAAGCCGTATTTGTGTTCAAAATGATAGCCTTGATTTTTTAGGGTGTTAAAGGTTTCGTTCTCAATCTTCCACCGTGCGCACCTAACATTACTTAAGCTTTAGCCATACAATCAAAAACAGTAATCACCACGATGAAAGAGATAGACCTTTAAAAAACCAGTAAAGAGGAAGTCGAGCTAAGCTATAAAATGCAATACGGGCAGTGTCCCTAATTCGTGGTGAAAAAGCCTTTAAATCTCGGCTTTTAGCTTAGATCTGATTTATCTTATTCATCTCTGTGAAATTGTCACTTATACCCTACACGGTGATATTAACTGCGGCCATAAGTATCTTCCAGCCGAACAATATCATCCTCTCCAAGATAACTGCCTGATTGAATCTCAATCATCTCCAACGGGATCGTACCGGGGTTCTCCAGCCGGTGAGTGGTTCCCAAAGGGATATAGGTCGATTGGTTTTCCGAAAGCAGAAAAGTTTCCTCGCCACGAACAATCTTAGCGGTGCCATGCACCACGATCCAGTGTTCAGCACGGTGATGATGCATCTGCAACGACAGGCACGCCCCCGGATTAACCGTAATCCGCTTAACTTGAAAACGTTCGCCAGCATCAACACGCTCATAAGACCCCCAAGGTCGATTTGCCCGGCGGTGCAACCGAGCCTCATTGCGCTGCTGCAATTTTAGCTGAGCGACAATCTCCTTAACCTCCTGAACCCGTGATTTATCGGCAACCAAAACAGCATCGACCGTCTCCACCACCACCAGGTTATCGATACCAACACCGGCAAGCAAACGGCTCTCAGCATGAAGATAGCAATTATTGGCATCCGCAGTCAGCACATCGCCATGGACAACATTACCCGCGCTACTTTGTTCACCAACCTCCCACAGCGCCGACCACGCACCGATATCATTCCAGCCCGCCGCCAAGGGGATAACCACCGCATCATGCGTCTTCTCCATCACCGCATAATCAATAGAATCACTCGGACAGGCCGCAAACTGTTCAGCATCCAAACGCAAAAAATCAAGATCATGCTGCAGCGAACCATGAGCAATTTGACACGCACTGTGCATCTCAGGATTAAACGTTGATAGTTCCGATAAATATTTAGACGCCTTAAACATGAACATGCCACTGTTCCAAAAATAATCACCACTATCCAGATAGGACTGGGCTGTATCCAGATCAGGCTTTTCAACAAAGCTGTCTACCATAAAAGCGCATGAGTCATTGTTTGCCAAGTCACCAACCGCAGACAACGGGCAATCAGTGTTGGCTTTGATATAGCCATAACCAGTTTCAGGTTTATCCGCGACAATGCCAAAAGTGACCAACTTGCCCTGCTCAGCCAGGTGCACACCGTAGGCCACCGCCTGTTGAAAAACGTCAACCTGTTGAATCAAATGATCTGCGGGCAAAACCAATAGAACCGGATCAGAACCGTCACTAACCGCCTGCAGTGCAGCAATCGCTACTGCCGGTGCGGTGTTGCGACCACAAGGCTCTAAGATAATATCACCGCCATCACTACCATAAACTCTCATCTGCTCAGCAACTAAAAAACGATGAGACTCATTGCAAACCACCATCGGTGCTGCAACATCTTCCATCCCGTTTAAGCGTGCAGCGGTCTCCTGCAACATGGTCAGATCACTATTCAGTGGCAACAGTTGTTTCGGATATTCCTCACGCGATAACGGCCATAAGCGAGTGCCAGCACCACCAGAAAGGATAATTGGAACGATCATGTTAACTCCCCCAAATTAATAAGTCCCTGTCTCTTAAGCCAATTAAGAATAATAAACTTTTTCTCCTCAAAATAATCATTAAAAACAAAGCTCAATAGTCAGCAAATAAGTCCAGTTTTCCAAAAAATAAGCAAATTACCAATAAATATTATCAGCGATACTATTGAAACACTGGGAAACCAACAATTATTAGCCGATTTCATTATCAAATCCATTAGTGACATAAAATAGCCGCAGCTAAATAATATTACCAAATAAAGATATAACCTATCTATCTAAGTTGAGAGTTTCATCTATCAATCCACTGGCACAACTGAGAACGCAGCTCTTTTACCTTTCGCCCATCAACCAGCTCAATTCCGTAGCTGCGACAACGCTTGCGATCGGCAGATGGCACAGGCAAATAACTCACCACCATTGCCTGCCCAAATAAACCACCCACCAACCCCTTTAGGCTCTCAAGTTTATAAACCATATCATCTACCCGTGAAGATTCCAGATTCATATTTTTTGTTTTACACTCAATTAAGAACAGGCGATTACGCGCGGTAAACATTACGTCAATCTCGTTCTTAACACCGCGAGGATCTTCAATCACACCATTAAGCGTGACATCACGAATCCGACCATCTAACTTCAACTGTTGAACCACCCCAAAAACATGCTGCTCTAACCAGCCGCCATTGGAATAAACCCTCGATGATTCATTGGCAAAAACCAGCCGATCTCCCGACAGGCTTAGTAAACCATTGCCCTCAAACTTTTCAAGTAGGCGCTGTAGTTGGCTTAAACTCTTGTTCGCCATACTGGCATAACAATTTAGCGCTTTTATTGAACTACTCCATTGGTCACAATCATCCACAAGCTCAGGAATCGATTTTCCTTCACAAGAAACAAGTGAATAACCATAAGCCTGTAAGTATAGCTTGACCTTGAGTAAATCTGGCAGTGGAAACTGTTGGCTGCGTTCCCCAAGAAGCCACAAAGTATCACTAGCGGTATCAATATAAAAAGTTGGCAGGTTGCGGCTCCACGATTCTAAAAAAGCAGCCATAGCCATGAGTTTATTACCGCCAGTAACATTAACAGCGATTGTTGATGCCGAATATTGGGTCAATAAATCACTCAGCAGTTGCTGCAGTATGACTACATCATACGAAGCCGTCTCCACAATCTCAACACGACAACCCTGCTGACAAATCAAATCAGCCAACCAATGCCCAGGATCCCACATAGCTGCCGTCACAATGAGTATGACTTTTTCTGGGCGCCTGTTTTCATCACAGCACAACAAAAGATTAGGCAATAACTGTTTGGAAACCAGACAAATATGGATGGCACAACGCTCCATCTTTTACTCCATAAAAAAGATTGCCAGAAAAGGCGTTTCGTTGTTCACTAATGACATGAATAACAAAATATACTTACTCAGCCCGATCGCACTGGTCAGCGCAGCAAATTTTGAAGAACTGGTTCCAGAGGTTGCCGCCCTAAAGGGAGTGCAACAGCCCCCCCAGTACCACGCAGAAGGAGATGCCTTTGTTCACACCTGCCTGGCAGTCAACAGCCTAAGTGACAGTACGGATGAGCGGATTCAGTGGGCGGTGTTATTACACGATATCGGCAAGAGCCTTACCACACGTTGTGTCAACGGACGCTGGCAGTCTCACGACCATGACAAAATTGGTGCCGACATGGTACCAACTATTTTACAACGCTTTGGAAAAGAGCAAATCAGTGCCGATGTGGTCTGGCTGGTACGCCATCACCATTTTGCTCTTAGTTGGGGGATTCAGCAAGGTAAACCCCTTAGCCGCAAACAACGGCGTTTCTGCCAACATCCTCTGTTTCCTCTATTGATACAAGTGGTCAAAGCCGATGCAGCCGCATCTTACGGTGAAAGTGGTAAAGGATTCCTTGTCGATCAGATTCTAAGCCAACTATGACAACCCCTGATATCCCCACGACATCTGCGGAAAAACAGGTAAATTACTTCTGTCTAACCCTAGGAACAGCAGAGCAATCTTTAACATTTCACCATAGGTCTTTTCACTCACACTGTCATAACCATGAGCTAAAATGGTACCATTACGGATACTCAGTACCTTTTCAAGCTGCTGTTGTTGCTCTTTAAACTGTTTTCCCAATGGATGCTGCAATAAAAACAGTAATTCAAAACTTCGTGACAATGGAAGTTTAATCAGTTTCTCAGCTCCATATCGTTGTGCTTCAAGCCACGTCTTGATCATTTCATCTGTCACCGAATCGACATCAATGGCAGAATTATCGAAATTAAAATCGGCCTTTAAGGTGATTTTAGCCATTTTTTCAATGGCACTATATAAACGGGCAACAGCATCATCGTACTTATGTTCTACTTCTGCACGCCGTATTGCATTGGCCACAATGTCGGCCAAAAAGTCACGACAAAGCGGATCAGCACTCTGAATATTTTTTTTCCCCTTGTTAACCTTTAACTGATCACGTTGAGCCTTAATCAACGTTAGCCGCTCAAAACAACTATTGACCTGCTGTGAAAAACTCACGAATGCTCTGTTATCAGCAAACTGTAACAATGCCGGCATTTTGCCAACTGATTTTTTTAACACATTGTACGCAGAATCGTATTGTACACTGTCCCAACAATAAAACCCTTCTGCAATATCACGCAAAAGAGAAAAAAAAGGTGCCTTATCATCTGTGCGCTTTTTCGCCTCTTCTGCCACATCCATAACCGATTGAAAACGGCAGCGGTTAAACATCAGCTCAATTTCGCGCATAAATCGAATCGCCAAAGCGTCCCACGGGTTCTGTATTTTTCTGCTCAGCGCGTTGGCTTTTATTATTTACCTGACCATCTACGAGCAAACGCAAACTTACAATCTTTATTATGGAGGATACGGGGGTGGTTTTCAGCAACTTCCCATAATTCAAGACAGCGGGGAATTTCTCGTAACAGGTATTGTACACACTGCAAAAGATTCTGTTCATCGGGAGTAACCAGTTTTTCAACATCTTTCGGTCTGAAGCTCAAGCGCGGCTCTATTTGAGTTGCGATCAATTTTCGTGACTCTTTTGAAGCAAAATAAACTATATAATCCGGCTGCTGCTCGTTCAAACTGAAAACAATCGGCCCTGGAGAACCTCCAACCGAAACCACCATCAACTTCATCACCACTCCCTTATCCACTTCATCCCACTTATTACACAACGGAAAATATTTAACCCCATCCTCCACCGGATCAATTGCCTCTTCAATCCGTTCACGCATTCTTTTTAATTGCCGATCACTGATCTGAAGAAGAAAAACTGATTTTTGTATTCGAGTCCCATAATCAAGCAACACTTTTGCAACACGACTCAATCTTCGTCTATCAGCAATATCATAAGCCACAATCATCTCCATCTAAATCACCATAAACTGCGTTGATACCACTTTGATTCCTAAACCTGAAACAGCTACTTGTCCCTGACAGCGACGGCATAAAGAAAAAACAATCAAACTATCTTGCTCCGCATCAAGATTTTGCTGTGCATACTCACAAATACGCTGTAATGCAAACTGATCAATTTCACATTCAAAAATTGATTTTTGCGTATTCAGCCCAAACTCTTTCAGGTAGCGATGAAAACGGGAACGAGTTTTATTCTCTACAATGTCGTAAGAAACCAAAGCCAACATAACGCGAATTCCTATTTTAGCGCCAAAGGCAAGTAACTATCTGATTCTCCTTCAATAACCTGTCGTAACTGGCGTGCCTGAAAAACTAATGCCTCAGCATATGTCAT
>NBLX01000154.1 GCA_002084705.1 Desulfobacteraceae bacterium 4572_35.1 | reverse complement strand
CGCTCGGTGGCGTCGTCGGAGGGGATTGTTATTTCCGCCAGCGATCTGGGTAAGTACAAGACTATCCTGCAGATGGTGGCGATCATCGCCTTGCTGCTGCACTACGATTATTACTGGCTGTTTGGTTTGCACTGTGAACTGTTCCATGTTGACATGCATTTTGTCGGTACGGTATTTTTCTACGCTTCCCTGGCGCTTACATTGTGGTCAGGTGCTGATTATTTGATTAAATTTTTTCGAGTGCTTAAAAGGTAGTTTGTGCGCTATGTGGTATTAGCTTATCGTTATATAGTAACTTTTTTCGCTGGAACTAAAAAAACAGGCGATTTTTCTCTGCTAATATGCGATGCTGGTGCCATTAAATTTAGCGTGCCGGATTTGGCTGTGGCATGATTGTGGTGTGATGGTGGCGCTGTCATGGTGGCGGCGGTGCCGGAGGAAATTCGTTTTATATAAAGCTATTAGGAGGATGGAAAAATGAAAAGTAGCAAGCTTATTCTGGTCAGTTTGCTGGTGGCTGCACTGTGTATGGTGGCAGTAACCACTGTTTCGGCGGCACCGATTGTCATCAAGTTCTCCCACGTTGTGGCCGAGAATACTCCCAAAGGGCAGATGGCTAACAAATTCAAGGAATTGGTTGAGAAAAAACTACCCGGCAAGGTGGAAGTTGAGGTTTTTCCCAACTCACAGCTGTTTGGTGACAACAAAGTTCTTGAAGCCATGATGCTCGGTGACGTGCAGATGGCAGCACCGTCTTTGTCCAAGTTTAAAAAATACACCAAGTCGCTGCAGATATTTGACCTGCCGTTTTTGTTTGACGACATGGCGGCTGTGGATCGCTTTCAGCAGGGTGCTGCCGGCCAGAAGCTGCTTCATTCACTGGAAAGCAAAGGTCTACTTGGTCTCGGTTATCTGCATAACGGTCTGAAGCAGCTGTCCGCCAGCTCGCCACTGCGTGTTCCAGCCGATGCCAAGGGCAAGAAATTCCGCATTATGTCTTCCGACGTGCTGGCTGCCCAGTTTGAGGCGGTTGGTGCCATGCCGCTGAAGAAGCCATTTTCAGAGGTGTTCACCCTGTTGCCAGAAGATCATCGATTCCAAGCGTAGCACCATTGTCAAGCTTACTTCTGAGCAGCGTCAGCAGTGGGTTGACAAGATGAAGCCGGTGTGGAAAAAATTTGAAGACGAGATTGGCAAAGAGTATGTAAACGCAGCAATCGCTGCTAACAAGAAATAGTCGTCAGTCAGATCTGTGATTTTCATTCGCGGGTTTCCTTTATGGAGATCCGCGAATGTTTTTTGCAATATGTATTCAACGGGGTAATCTATGTTTATCCGTACTATCAATGGGATAGAAGAGGCCATAATCTCTTTGCTGCTGGCGGCCATGACATTGCTGGTGTTTATGGATGTGGTATTGCGTTTCGGTTTTGGTCGTGGCCTGATGTGGTCACAGGAACTTACACTGCACATGTCGGCGTGGCTGGTATTGTTCGGGGTGTCGTACGGGATAAAAGTCGGCTCTCACATAGGTGTGGATGCGCTGGTTAAAATTCTGCCTCCTGTTCCGCGTCGTATTGTCGGCGGCATTGCTGTTGTGGCCTGCCTGTGTTATTGCGGCTTGTTTATTCAGGGGGCCTGGGTCTATCTCAGTAAGCTGCGTATGATCGGTATTGAACTTGAAGACATGGCAATTCCAAAGTGGATAGCTCACAGTATTTTGCTGATCGGTATGGTGATGATAGCGATACGGTTGCTGCTGCTGCTGTGGGCCATCATTCAAGGTAAAGCCGAAGGTTTCAGCCAGGTGGATGAGGCGCAGGAGAGTATGCATCTGATCGATGAAGTCAAGCAGGCTCAGCAAAGCAGGGAGGGCAATGTATAATGGCAACAATTACTTTGTTTTTTATTCTGCTGCTGTGTCTGCTTACCGGCATGCCCATTGCGTTTGCACTTGGCTTGTCCAGTATCACCAGTATCCTGATGTTTTCTCATGATTCGCTGGCATCTATTGCTCTTAAACTGTTTGAATCACAGTCGGAGCATTACACCTTGCTGGCCATTCCGTTCTTTATACTGTCGTCGGCGTTTCTTTCTACTGGCGGTGTTGCCAATCGTATAATCAATTTTGCCATCGACTGTGTTGGCTGGATTCGCGGCGGACTGGCCATGGCATCGGTGCTGGCGTGCATGATTTTTGCTGCGGTTTCCGGCTCTTCTCCGGCTACGGTTGCCGCCATCGGCTCCATTGTTATTGTCGGCATGGTGAAAGCCGGTTATCCCGAAGAACTGGCCGCCGGAGTTATTACCAACGCCGGCACTCTGGGTATTCTGATTCCGCCCTCTATTGTCATGCTGGTGTACGCCGCAGCCACGGAGGAATCGGCAGCGCGCCTGTTTATGGCCGGGTTGTTGCCTGGTTTGATGATGGGCGGCATGCTGATGCTGGTGATCTACATCGTGGCGCGGGTGAAAAAATTGCCGGCGCAACCGTGGGTTGGTTTCCGTGGTTTGTTGCGCTCTGGCATCAGTGCCGGTTGGGGATTGATGATGATTATCATCGTTCTTGGTTCCATCTACGGTGGTATCGCCAGTCCCACCGAGGCGGCGGCAGTATCGGCGGTGTACGCATTCTTTATCGCCATTTTTATCTATCGAGATATGGGGCCGCTCAAAGGGGTGCCGTGGCGCAAGGATAAAGATGAGGGGGTTATCAGTATCATCAGTCGTAACCTGGCACTGACAGTGACGGCACTGCCGCGCTCGTTTTTCAATGCCGATGTGCATAGGGTGTTTCGCGATGCTTCCAAGGTGTCGATTATGTTGCTGTTTATCATCGGTAACGCCATGCTGTTTGCTCATGTGCTGACCACCGAACGGATTCCGCATCATCTGGCGCACATGATTGTTGATTGGGGTCTGCCGAGCTGGGGGTTTCTCATTGTAGTTAATATTCTGTTGCTGATTGCCGGAAACTTTATGGAGCCTTCGGCCATTATTCTCATTATGGCACCTATCTTGTTTCCCATCGCGGTAAAACTGGGCATTGACCCGGTACATCTGGGCATCATCATGGTGGTCAATATGGAGATCGGCATGATTACACCGCCGGTAGGTTTGAACCTGTTTGTTACTGCCGGTATTACCGGCCACAATATCACTTGGGTAGTCAGGGCAGCGTTACCGTGGTTGCTGCTGCTGTTGTTCTTCCTGATTCTTATCACCTATATTCCGCAGATTTCACTGTTTTTGCCGGAGTACATAGATAAGCTACATGGCTATTAGCCGTGTGTTTTTTACTCTATTTTTGATACGGCCCCGCAACGCTGGTTGCGGGGTTTTTTTTATGGTGTTTTGCCGGTGTATGCGCTGATCGTATGCGTGATATGGCATGGTGTATCTTTATTTGTTGTGGGTGATTGCTGGAAAAACAGTGTTTATTGGTGTAGGTTGGCAGCTGTTATTTATTCGTAAATGGTGCATGAATCCTGTCTGATATGGTTTTTGACTGCTGGTCAGGCTGGTCGAATAGACGATGTTTTTTTGTTGGTGTTGTTTTTGCATCAAACCGGAACAGCAGGAAAACCAAAGACAATTATGGTGGAGATGTTATGGCAAAAATTTTAGTTGCAGACGACAGTAAAACAGAGATGGCGTTTCTTGTGGATGCCATCAAGGGAACCGGACACGAAATTGTAACCGCTGTAGATGGCAAAGATGCTGAGCAGAAGATATATTCCGATGCTTTTGATCTGATTATTCTTGATGTAATTATGCCGAACAAAAATGGTTTTCAGGTTTGCCGTTCTCTGAAGAGAAACGCCAGATATAAGCATATTCCGGTGATTCTTACCACGTCAAAATCTGGTGACAGTGATAAGTTCTGGGGGAAGAAACAGGGGGCGGATGAGTACATTACCAAACCTTACGAGCCGATGGAGATACTCCTGGCGGTTAAAAAGTACCTTGGAGGAGCGTGAGAGTGGAATTGTCTGCAGTATTTAGAAAATATGCAGGTGAAGGCGACGGACAACTGGCGCTGAAATTCTCCGGTGTACCTCACCTGTGCAATGTAGCTATCGAAGGGGGGGAGGCGGTTTTTGTTAAACTTGGTCTGCTCTCTCCCGAAGATTCTCTGGCGGCGATCAGGGGCAAAAAGTTGCTTGAAGCCAGCTTTATCAAGGGAGTGAAAACGCGCAAGCGGCTGCCCAGGCCCGTTACCGACGAACTGCTGCAGGGCGATGCAACTGCCCAAGACTCAGTTGGCGCAGTTGCGCAACATGACGACAAAGGTGGTCAAACGTCGGCTGGCAGCAGGCCTGGATAATGACTATATCGACTTTGTCGGTCCGTTGGGTGTGGTAATAATGGAAAATTATTTCAAGAATATAAACTATATTCAAGGTCAGCCGATGGATTTGGCCAGTTACAACGATCTGGTAAACAAGTTGTTGCAGGATATTGGTGAAGGGGTGCGCTCGGAGTTTTGTGCTCGGCACATGTAGCTGAAATTACTGTCTCCTTGTTCTACGCTGCCCGGTGGCAGTTTGGTTACGGGGCGGCAGGTTGACACTGATTTAAATGGGGGAATCTGGTAATGCTGAAAAATATGTCAATTCGTAAGCGCATTGTCGTGATGCTGGCGGTTGTATATGTTCTGTCGCTGCTGCTGGCCGTTGGTGGCGGTGGTTATTTTTTGCAGCAGAGTATATTTTCCGTTTTGCTTCCCCCAATCCCCTTAATCCCGAGAACCTGTCCAACGATTTTGAGGACAGAATTATTGCTGGTTTTGAAGATGGCAAGTACGAAGCATGGCAGGGATTTGCCGAGCGGGATGGCAAAAAATTCTATGCCGTTGCCAAGCCCCTCATTGCCGGCAGTGATTGCATCAGCTGCCACGATACTCCCGATGTCGCCCATCCCAGTCAGGTGGAGCGCTACGGGACCAGGTCTGGTTACGGCTACCTTGAAGGTGATGTTGTCGGTGCCCGTTTTATCTATGTGCCTACTGATGTAATTCAAAAAGAGGCAATTAAGCGCATCATGTACTTCAGCGCGGTATTCAGTGTATTTTTCCTGCTGGTACTGTTTGCGGTGGATCGTTTTATCGTCAGCAGCGTAGTCAAGCCGATTGAGCATATAGTCGATGTGGCAGAGGATATCAGCCGTGGCAAACTCGACCGTGAGTTCCATGTTAAAACCAACGATGAAATAAAAATGCTTGCCGATGCTTTTGACCGCATGAAAGTTTCTTTGGCCAAGGCAATGGATATTTTGCGCCAGTAACTGCGAGTTGAACAATTAATTAACCGGTGGAGATTGAGTACCGTTATGTCTGAAAATAAAAAAATTCTTGTTGTAGATGATTCTCCCACAGTGCGGCGGCTGGTCGAGCTGGTACTGTCGCAGCGTGGTTACGAAGTATTGAGTGCTGAAAATGGTGAACTGGGCCTGAAAATGGCCAAAGAACAGTTGCCCGCAGTGGTGCTGGTAGATTTTGTCATGCCGTGCATGAATGGCCACATGTTTTGCCGGCGGTTGCGTGAGGATGAACGTTTTGTCGATGTGCCGGTAATTCTTATTTCCTCCAAAAGCGATGTGGTGGGGCAGGCATTTGAAGAATCGTTTGGTATTGTGCACTTTTTTACCAAACCGTTTGAGCCGGAGGATCTGGTAGCCAAAATAGACGAAGTGTTGGCAGAAAGAATCGGTGCTAACGCAGATGCTGCGGCCACTTCAGTGAATGGACAGTCTGCTGCTGTGACGGCGGTGCCGGATTCCGCTGCTGCAAGCGGTACCGAAATCGTTCCAACTGCAGAGAGTATGGACAAGTTTCTCGATTCTATTAACGATCGGTTTGACAAGGTGGTGCGCAACTATTTTCAGAAGGACTTTCCAGTCCTTATGAAGAACGTCATGGGAGATACCCTGCGTGAAACCGGCCTTGTCAAGCATCAGACGTTGATCATGAGTGGCGATTTGACGCGGATATCGTTGGCGGAAGCATTGTGCTTTTGTGCTGCCAGCCGCCAGAGCGGTCGCCTGTCCATGTTTTCTGACGACACGTTTGCCGAGATCTTTATTGAAAACGGCCGCTTTGTCTTTGCTACAATCAGTCAGAAGGGTAAGCACAGGTTCTTGACTGATTTGATTTGTCAGGATAACCGTTTTTCCTGTGCACCACAAGAATTGGCCGGTGTGGTGGAGGAAGCGCGTAACAACAATATTCCGATAGGGCAGGCGTTGGTTGAAAAAGGGCTGATCAGCGATGATGATCTCATGTATTACCTGCAGCAGCATGCGCAGGATGCGTTGACCACCGCGCTGGCCACCTCTCAGGGCAATTTCTTTCTCGAAATGGATGACCTGCCCTTTAACCTGGCTGACATTAAGTTTCGCATTCCCATGTACAAGGTACTGGTTGACGGCGTACGTAGGTTGCCCCTGATGGCGAAGTTTACCGAAGATGAGTTGTTTGTTACCCGTGCGCCATTGTGTGCTGAAGCGGCGCAGGAGGGAGTGCTTAGCGAAGCGGAACAAGGGCTGATGTTGCTGCTGGATGGAGTACGCACCCTGGGTGTGGTATGTCAGGAAAGTTCTCTGGATGACGCGGTGGTGCGCCGAAGCTGTCAGGTGCTGTACCTGGCTGGACTGGCTACCATCAGGTAGTGGGCAACTAACAGGCAGGGATAACAGCACATGGCGGGATTGCAGGACAGTTTACTGCCCATTTTCATAGAAGAAACGTCCGAGGGGCTGGCTCTGGTAGAACA
>NBLX01000005.1 GCA_002084705.1 Desulfobacteraceae bacterium 4572_35.1 | reverse complement strand
GTTATCATCGGCGATATGTCCATCGGAGCTCTGTCGTGGCGCATGTGGGAAGGGATAGCCATGGCGATAGCCTACCTCAACGAGGAATGTGGTCTCCCTGTAAGGATGTGCTCAGGCGAAGGCGGCGTACCATCGAGGCTATTAAAGAGTCGTTACCTGAAATATCTGATTTTACAAATCGCCTCCGGCCACTTTGGCTGGAACCGCATATTAAAAACGATGCCAGACATGATCGAAGATCCTGCCGGAGTATTAATTAAAATTGGGCAAGGTGCAAAGCCCGGCGACGGTGGTTTACTCCAGGCACAAAAAGTTGCTGAGCACATCATGGCTATCCGCGGAGTTCCCAAAGCCGACCTCCTCAGCCCACCAAACCACCAGGGTCTTTATTCCATCGAGGAGAGTGTCCAGAAGATGTTTCTCTCCTTCAATGCCGCATTCAAATTTCGTGTGCCAGTAGCCATAAAGGTGGCCGCATCTTCCACCAGCGTCTCGGTGTTTAACAATCTGGTGCGCGATCCTTACAATATCGTCGGTGGCTTCTTTCTCGACGGCATTGATGGCGGTACCGCTGCAGCGCACGAGGTCTCCCTCGACCACACCGGCCACCCCATCGTCAGCAAATTACGTGATTGCTATCTAGCCGCAGTCACTCAAGGCCGCCAAGGGCAGATTCCTCTGTGGGCAGCTGGTGGCCTCGGCAAAACTGGCGATCTGGCTGCAGATGCCTTCAAGATGTTATGCCTCGGTGCCAACGGCGTATTTACCGGCAAATTAATTCTACAAATGGCTGGCTGCGTCGGCAACGATATGGGGCGCTGCAACGCCTGCAACACGGGGCTATGCCCGGCAGGCATCACCTCGCAAATCCCGGCATTAGCACATCGCCTCGACCCTGAGCGAGTTGCCGAAAACATAGTCAACTATTTTTTGGCCATGGATCAGGAGTTAAAAAAACTGATGGCACCAATTGGCAACTCCTCGCTGCCCATCGGTCGTTCCGATGCCTTGGTCGCCATGGATAAAGCTGTAGCTGATCGCCTAAAGATTCAGTACGTGTGTTAAGGAGGATAAAAAATGGCCACACAAATCAATGGATTTGACGCCAACAACAGGCGCATCTCCACTCAAACATTATTACAAGAACTTTATACTGCCCTAGAAAACGGGGAAACCGAATTTGAAGTCGTCTCTTCCGGCCACCACAACATTGGGGGTCCTTTGTGGACAGCCGACGGTTCACCACTTAAATTCACCGTAAAAAATCCCGGCCAGCGTGTCGGCTCCTTCGGCATGGAAGGCACCGAGATTGTCGTTCAGGGTTCAGCCCCTGCTGATGCCGGCTGGCTCAACGCCGGAGCCACCCTCACCATCCTCGGCGACAGCGGTGATACTACCGCCCACTGTGCCGCCAGCGGTAAAATATACGTCGCCGGTCAAGTCGGTACCCGCAGCGGTTCATTAATGAAACACGACCCAGCCTTCGATGCGCCAGAATTATGGGTGCTGAAAAAAACTGGTTCCTTCTCCTTTGAATTTACCAGCGGCGGGATAGCAGTAATTTGCGGCATCGGCTGCGACAACGTCGACTCTATCCTCGGTGACCGCACCTGTACCGGCATGGTTGGTGGCACCATCTATGTACGCGGTCCAGTTGCCGGACTTTCCAATGATGTGTGGATAGTCGAACTTGATGAGGCCGACCAAAAATTCCTCACTTCAGGTTTGCCCAACTATCTAGATCATATACAGCGCCCCGAATTGCTGGACACCCTAAGCAAGATGGGACAATGGAAAAAAATTGTCGCCAAAACCTACGAAGAGCGCAATGCAAAAGAGCGAATATCAATAAACGAATTCCGCCTCGGCAAATGGGTCAAAGGTGGGATTTTCGGTGATATCGTTGATGACGACTATAACCACGTTGCCGGACTGGTAAACAGAGGTGACGACCGCTTAAAAACTCCTCACTGGCTGGAGAAACGCTACGCTGCCCCATGCCAGTCGGCCTGTCCATCATTTATCCCAACTCAAGAGCGTCTTAAATTATTACGCGAAGGAAAAGAGGATGAAGCGCTAGAACTGGTTTTGAAATATTCCCCGTTCCCAGCCAGCGTGTGCGGCATGGTGTGCCCAAATCTGTGCATGGATGCTTGCAGCCGCCGCTTTCTCGATACTGCTGTATCCATGAAACAACTCGGATTGATGAGCCTCAACATCAAAGCACCGAAATGTGCTGCAGCAACCGGCAAAAAAGTTGCTGTTATTGGCGGCGGCCCCGGCGGACTGTCGGCAGCATGGCAACTGCGCCGCAAAGGGCACGATATTACCGTCTATGAAGCCGACAAACGCCTCGGCGGCAAACTGTATCAGGCTATACCCACCGAGCGCCTACCTGCCGAGATCCTGAACACAGAGATCCAGCGTCTCCTCGACAGCGGCATCAAAGTTAAAACCGCCACCAAAGTAGACTCCGAGCTGTTCGAGCAACTGCAGCAAGAAAACGACGCTATAATCATCGCCAGCGGTGCTCACAACCCGGTCGTGATCCCATTCCCCGGTCACGATTTGCTGGTTAAAGGACTCGACTTTCTGAAAAAAATCAACGCCGGAGAAAAACCCCCAGTAGGCAAAAAAGTGGTCGTTATTGGTGCCGGCAATGCTGGCATGGATGTCGCCCTTGGCGCCTACGCCCTGGGCGCAAAAAAGGTAACCACCATAGACGTACAGCGTCCGGCAGCTTTCGACAAAGAGATCGATCACGTAAAAGCCCTTGGCGGCGAAGTGCGCTGGCCGGTATTCACAGATCACATCAGCGAAAAAGGGTTACACACCAAAGATGGCGAACTGATCGAAGCTGATATGGTTATCATCTCCATCGGTGAGCGCCCAGATCTATCCTATGTACCCAATGCATGGCTTAGCGACCGCGGCATGATGGATGTCAACGGCTGCTGGCAAGTTAAACAAGCACAGAATGTTTTTGCCATAGGTGACACCACCAAGCCCGGATTGCTGACCAACGCCATCGGCCATGGTCACGAAGCAGCCGACTACTGCAACGACCTGCTCAACGGTCTGGAGCTTGTAGAACGAAAAAAACCTGAAGCTATTCCGCAACAACGGTTGAGCAAAGAACTTTTCCGCCCCTTAAATCGCGGTCGGATTCAGCTCGCTGATGGTCACCAAGAGGCCAACCGTTGTATCTCCTGTGGCAGTTGTAGAGACTGCTCCATGTGCTTAGAGACCTGCCCCGAATCAGCCATTCGCCGGGTAGAAAAAGAGGACGGCAGTTTTGACTATGTAAGCGATGATCATCTCTGTATCGGTTGTGGTATCTGTTCGGGGATTTGCCCCTGCGGTATCTGGACAATGGAAAATGTAGTCTGATATCAATAAACAGTACAGCCTCCCCAACTGCGGAGGCTGTACTGATCACAACCAGCCATCAAACAATCAGCAGTAATCACCCAATCCAACATACGTAAAAGCACGCCAAACAACCGGTTATTTTACGTACCGATGTCAGCCATTTAACCGCAGCACTCACCCATTAATTTACCCCAAATAACTTAATTTCATCAATACAACTGCAAAAACAACTAATTACAAAAACTGGCACGCATCCTGTTATACGCATAGTCGGACTAGTTAAATTGTACAGCAAACGTTAACCGTAAAAAGGTCGACAGCTGTCACCTGATCGACCACGTAACAGACGGTCTGTTACGTTACAAAATTTAGCAGGGAGACACCGAAACACTTTTTCTCCCAAAAATAAACACACCAGAAGGAGGCAACAACATGGTGAAAAGAACACTAGGTTTGTTCCTGGCGGCTCTTATGCTCGTGCCAACATGCGCTTTCGCAGCGCCCAGCACAGCAGATCTCGCCAAGCAGATCGAAATGCTAACTCAGCAACTACAAGAGCTACAAGCACAGGTTGCAGAAGTACAGGACGCCAGCGACGATAATGCTGATTCTGTAGAGCTGCTGGAAGACAAGTCTGCCACTTGGGACGACCGCGCTCGCTTTGAGTTCTTTGGCGACTACCGTGCCCGTCTTGATTACAGTGATACCGACACCAAGGCTTACTGGGGTGCAATGGATATCGCTAACGCAGTTAATGACATGAGCAATGTCATGACCGCTTTTGGTCAGCCAATGAACGTTCCACAAATTGTTGGATTGATGGGCAATTACACTGGTGCTGAACGCAAAGGGATGATGGAAAACCTACCAATGTCCTTAGCACAAATGGGTGCAGATATGCAGCTTCGTGGCATGGGAATGGCTAGAGGGTCAGCCGGATATAACGCACAAATTGCCGGTGCTACTCAACAAGCTTACACTATGATAACAAACTCACCAACAGACCCATCATTTCCGGGTCTAGGTATGAACAACACTTACAGCATGACTCCAAAAAACAACTACAAGAACGACACCCTGTTCACCAACCGTTTCCGTCTAGGGATGAAGTTCCAAGTTGCTGAAAACCTCAATTTTAAAGGTCGCCTGGCCATGTATAAATCGTGGGGCAACACATCTAACCCCACAGTTAACGGCCCTTACTACTTCAATAGCTTCCCCGAGATGGATGGGCAAACCAGCCGCCAACCAAACGACAGCTCATTGATGGTAGATCGCGCCTATATCAACTGGACTAATATTGGTGGAATGCCCGTATGGTTCTCCATTGGTCGTCGTCCCACCACCGATGGACCTCCTTCACACATCCGTTTAGGCACCGGCAAGCGGATGGCAACTCCCATCAGCTTCATGGACTATGCTTTTGACGGCGCATCCTTAGGGATGGTATTCGACAACCCCTTCGACTTCATGGGCTACAGCAAAATCCGTTTCTGCTACGGTCGTGGCTTCGAAGCAGGTCCCCTTGAGAATGGCAACAATCTGGACGACATGGACTTCGGCGGATTCAGCTGGGACATCATCAACAAGGGTGACCGCTTCGCTAATATTCAATCTTTCTTGGCATCAAATATTGTCAACGTACCCGATGGCGTTACCTTCGCTAACCCACTGGAGATTGCCATGGGTACCGGAAACAATATCTTAGACACAGAAAATCTCGGCGACATCTTCCATACCACTGCAGTATACATGGACAAAGTTGCTGACCTCAACTACTTCGTATCTGCTGGTTGGAGCCGCACCGATCCTGATGGCGTTGATGAGATGGGTTCCACCCTACTCGGCTCTTGGTGGGAAAATCCAGGCCAAAAAGATGGTTACAGTGTATATGCCGGCGTCCGCTACGATCTTGACGATCTTGGTCTTAAAGTTGGTTTAGAGTACAACTACGGCACCAAAAACTGGATCTCTATGACCCCCGGTCACGACGACATGACTCAAGCTAAATTGGCTACTCGCGGTCACGTTGGTGAGATCTACGCCATCTACGACCTGCCTGTTGGCGAGCTGCTGAGTGAGAAGTGTAAAGCGTTCATGCGTATTGGCTACCAACACTACGAATACGAATATACTGGCAGTGGCAACTGGTTAGGCGCTCCTGTTGATGTAGATGATCTGGACGATCCTTTGAATGCTCAATTCTGGGCACCAATCGATTCTATGGATCAAGCATATCTGACCATGGATGTAATGTTCTAATAGACAAGAATATATTATCTGTATATAATATTATTCGCATTTAACATTTTGGTCTCTTGTCCAGCTGGACAGGAGACCAAAAACGTACTTACCTTTTTTATTTGTTCATTTTCATTGACAAACGCAAGGAGAAAACAGATGGCATTAGATAGCAACAGAAAATAAGCTCCTGATTCTCATCAGGGGCTTATTTTTCCACCTAAACAATAGGATATAGCGATGAAACAATTTAAAGTTATCGGCGTTGCTGCTTTAGCTTTACTGCTCAGTGCTACGATGGCATTTGCCATTGGCGCCGGCGTTGGTCGCGACGGCACAATTGTCGGCACCAAGGGCAAAGCTAAAACAGTCCAAGAGTTGATCGACATGTACGATTCAACCGGCTGTATCGACTGCCATGAAGATGCTCACGACGATTGGGCGGCTTCACCGCATGCCCGCTCTATCTACGGCACTGGTCGTGCCGCAGCAACCATGATCACCGCCATGAAAAATGGTTTTATGTCATGGGAATACTCTGGAGTTAAAAGCACTAAAGACATAAAAGTTGAACACTGGATGGGCTGCATGAAGTGCCATCTGCCACAGTTGGCAGATGCCACCGACGAAGTAGCTGTTGAATTGGCCGACACCCTGAATGAGTGGTACGCCAATGCGAAAAAAGCCCTTAAAAATCCTGATGACAAAAAAGCTATCGCAATACGCGACAAGCACCAGAAAACCCTTACCAGCCTTAACATCAACTGCCTGGTGTGCCACAACCGTATGGCAATCACCCACAAGTGGACCGACGGCTATCCGCAACACGATACCGTATATGGCTTCAACGACGGCGAACACGAAGATGAGACTTTCACCAAAATGAAGCGCAGCCTCATTATGGACGAATCAATTTTCTGTGGTCAATGTCACGGTATGGGACCCAACCTGGAGTTGGAAAACCCGACACAATGTGCAACCGCTTACGGTAGCTACATGTGGGCCTACCGTGCCGAAGGTGGTCAAGAAAGCTGTCAGGAATGTCACATGGAGAAAAGTGGCCTCGGACATAAAATTCTCAGCTACAGCGACGAGACCATGCAGAAGATGGCAATTGACTTCAAAGTTGAAAGCTATGTATCTCAATGGTTAGACGGCAGCACTCTCAAACCAAAAGCCGTTGTCAAAGTAAAAATGGTTAACCGCTCCGGTCACTCTATCCCTGATGGCTGACCGACCCCTAACCGACTGGTTCTGTCGGTAAAAGCGGAAACTGAAGAAGACGATGAGTTATTTGAAGAAGAAATTATCTACATGCCAACACCCAAGTTGATGGCACGTGGTAACAATATGGGTCGTGGTCCCTACGAGAAGAGTTCTATCGTAGAGGATACCGGTCTTGCCCCAGGTAAAGAAGTTGAAGAGCGTTTCGACATCTTCTACCCGGTTACTGAAAAAGGCGCTGATGGCAAACAAGTTGCCGAAGAGCGTGAGATGGACGTAACCGTTGAACTTTGGTATAAACCTTTCGGCACCATGGATGGCGCAGTTCTGTGGAACGAGTGGGAAGAAACGATCAGTCTGGATAAAAAATCCAAGCCGACCACTTACCGTTCAGGCAATCCCAAGTAGTTCAACATAATACTTGGTAAAGCAACCATATTAAGAGGTCGGTCGTTAGATCGACCTCTTTTTCTTTTCTGATTTGCTTTCCTCAGCAAAACTAATATCCACTGAACTCGCCATCCCTGTTACAATTCGCACTTGCATCTATTCAGCACGTTTTACATCCCACAATAAGAACTGAATCATGGAAGAACAGAGACTTTTCAAACGGATAAAAAGATTGACCGGACAGGCCATTGGTGAATTTAACCTGATTGAGGATAATGATCGCATCTTAGTAGCTGTATCGGGCGGCAAAGATTCATGGGCGCTGCTGCATGTGCTGCAAGAGTTATCTCGTCGCGCTCCGATAAGGTATGAATTGATACCGGTAACCATCGACCCCGGTTTTACTGGCTTTGATACTGACACCATAGATAAACAGATCAAAACACTTGGATTAACTCCCCATACCGAAGTTACCAATGCCAATGAAATAATTGCGGCTAACCTGCGCCCAGGATCGTCATATTGCGCCTTCTGCGCCCGTTTACGCCGTGGAGCACTATACACCTGCGCCAGCCGACTCAAATGCAGCAAAATAGCCCTGGGGCATCATCTGGACGACCACATTGAAACCCTGTTACTCAATCAGTTTTATTCTGGCAGCATTGCTGGAATGAGCCCAAAACTACAAGCAGACAACGGCAAACACACCGTCATTCGCCCCCTTGTGTACGTGGAAGAAAAAATGATAACCGAGTGGTCACACCTAAAGAAAATACCCTTAATTGATTGTAGCTGCCCATCCCTGGCACGCAAAGATCAAAAACGGCAACGAATAAAACGGATACTGGAGGAGTTAAGTGCAGAGAATCCGCACTTGAAACAAAGTCTTATCGGCGCCATGAGCAACGTGCAACCACGCCACCTACTGGATAAAAATTTGAAAGAATTTTGACCCATCCTCCACTCTGCCCCTATTGACACAGAGTGGAGGAGAAACAGGTTAGAAATAATAACCAAAATTGACATTAAAGCGGGTAATACGCTCGTTATCCAGAACGGTCTTTCCCCGGCGGAGAAAATCATATCAAAGTCATCAAGAACGATAACAGTGTTGTCTGAACAGAAGGTAAGCTTACTAAACCTATTTAGCCAGCCAGCTATTCACCAATTCTGGATGCTCGTTAACCCAGCGCTTGGCGTTTTCGTATGGTTGGCTATCCTCCTGCTGATTCATACCCATAACCTGCTGCAGCTCAGCCGGAGTCCAGTGGAAATTATCCAGCACCGCATACACCTCAGGCATATCCTCTTTTAAGCCCTTGCGCACGATGGTGTTAATAAATTCAGCTCCACCATAAACATTTTGCGGATCACTCAAATACTTGAGCTGCCAACGACCAAACATCCAGTGTGGTGTCCAACCAGTTACCGCAATCCATTCCTTGTTGCGGATGGCATCTTTGAGCGCCGCCGTCATAGTCGCACCAGAACCCTCTATCAAGCGAAAACGGGTGAGCTGATAATCTTCGATAGCTTTTTCAGTTTTCATCATTATGCCGGCACCGGGATCTATCCCCACGATACGACCACGAAACTTCTTCTTGTTATCCTTCATCTGGTCAATTGAATCTATGCTTACATAATCTGGAACAACGAGACCAATCTTTGTCCCCTCAAGGTTGGGGCCAAGATCTTCAACCTCGTCTTTTACCCCATCCAGATAGGTAGCATGGGTTGTTGGCAACCATGCAGTGGTAAAGCCATCAGCGGCTCCAGTAGCTACCGCTTGCCACATGGCAGCCGCAGCAACGGGAATCAATTTCACATCATAGCCAAGTTTCTCTTCCAGTACCGCCTTGACAACATTGGCAGACGCCGTGGCACACGACCACTCAACATAAACCAGCTTCACCTTACCTTTACTTGCCTGAGCCGGTTGTACACACACTCCAGCTACCATAATCAGCAGCAGACATAAACCAGCAACAATCGTTCCTCTACGTTTACTCATCTCACTTCTCCTTAAAATTAAAACTATTCAGCAACCTTACCGCGCCCAACTTTGCTAGTAAAACGGTCGAGAATCATCGCCAGGATAACGATACCAATCCCCGCTTCAAATCCTTTACCAGGTTGCAGGCGCTGTATAGCCTTCCACACTTCGCCCCCTAAACCACCAGCACCGATCATAGCAGCGATGACAACCATTGACAGCGCCAACATGATGGTCTGATTAACTCCTGCCATGATGGTGGGTAAAGCTATGGGTAATTGCAATTTCAATAATTTTTGCCGTCGATCGCAGCCATAGGCATCCGCAGCTTCTACCAAATCTGCTGGTACCTGACGTATCCCCAAGCTAGTAAGACGAATCGCCGGCGGCATGGCAAAAATTACCGTAGAAAAAATAGCCGCAACGGGACCCAGACCAAAAAACGGGATCGCCGGAATTAGATAAACGAAGGCTGGCATGGTTTGCATAAAGTCGAGCAATGGCATAATTACCCGATGAGCGCCATCAAAAATTGCCGCCAAAATACCCAACGGAATTCCAATAGCGACCGCAACAATGGTAGCAATAAGCACCAGCACCAAAGTCTCGATTGTTGGCACCCACAAATGTAAATTTTCAAGAAAACAGAGCCCCAGCAGAGTCCCCAACGCCATCCTCTTGCCAACAACTTTGTAGGCAAGCGCAGCAACAATAAGAATAAACAACCAACTCGGCAGCGCAAGCAGAGCATCAACGGCATAATCCATTCCAGTGCTCATTACCTCACTGATACCCTTGGTAAACCATGCCAGGTGGTCAGTTAAAAAATCCAGGAGGGTATCAATATATTTCGCTAATGGAAATTTAGAAATATTCATTGCGCCACCTCGTCACTGCAATTCTCCATTGCCACTTCCGGGTCAAAACCACCATCGGCAATTCCTGCCAGCAGGGAACCACGAACCACCACACCATGCAACTTACCATCTACGCTGACTACTGGTAAGGGCATATTAGCTTCGGCCATGCGACCAATAAGATTGGTAACAGGCTCATCAGGCGTGGTTGTCGGAAGATCCTCAACCAGTATGTCATCTATAGTCTTGGTACCAGACTTCAAAGCATCATTACACGCCTGCGCTGTCACCAAACCACGCAGTGTTTTGTCGCGATTAACCACAAAAATTGAGCTTATCCCCACGTCGCGCATTTTACGCAACATGGTGTGCAACCCATCTTTGGGATAAGCTACTGTTTTCGCCCGCACCATCACTGCACTGGCTGTGAGTATCTTGGTCATATCGACACTTTCGACAAAACGGGAGACATATTCATTAGCTGGCTGGGTCAATATCTCTTCAGCTGTCCCCAACTGGACAATATGCCCATCTTTCATAAGAATGATACGATCTCCAATCTCTAGTGCTTCATCTAGATCGTGGGTTATGAATATTATGGTTTTTTTAAATTTATCCTGTAATTCAACAAGTTCATGCTGCATGTCACGACGGATCAAAGGGTCGAGAGCACTGAACGCCTCGTCCATAAGTAAAATGTCGGGATCTACCGCCAACCCACGCGCCAAACCTACCCGCTGTTGCATACCACCAGAAAGTTGATCTGGATAGCTATCTTCCCAACCTTCTAGACCAACCTGCTTTAGAGCCTCACGAGCTTTTTCGGCACGTTCTCCCGCTTCCATCCCTTGTACGTCAAGACCAAACTCTGCATTTTCCTGTACTGTTCGATGGGGAAACAAAGCAAAATGTTGAAAAACCATGCCAAACTTTTTACGACGCAGATTGCGTAATCCCTCACTGTTCAAACGAGTGATATCACAATCATCTATAGTGATAGTTCCACTGGTTGGTTCAATCAGGCGATTCAGGCAACGAACCAAAGTGGATTTACCGCTTCCAGAAAGACCCATAATGACTAGGATCTCACCATCATAGACGTCAAAGCTGACATCAGCCAAACCGACACTTTGTCTGGTTTTTTCCAGGATTTCGTCTTTAGCTGCTCCCTGCTTTAACATCTCGATAGCTTCATCTGGAGCAGAGCCAAAAACCTTGTATAGATTACGCACTTGCATCTTCGGTACTATTTTTTCAGGACTGCTGTCCATTTATTAAGACTCCTTTTTTATACTATTTTTCATATTAAACCTTATGAATAACTGCAAAAAATATTGCAGCACAATAGTTACACTGTAAAAGCAAATAAAACTTTTGCCGTACAGGTAAAAACTCAGAGGCAGGAACTTTTCTCATTAAATAAAAAAGAATGGAGAAAGATACTGACAATTCCCAACATCAACAAAGAGATCAGAAACCTAATGGGGCGAGTACAACCTGCACTCAGACTGCGAAACAATTATTTTTATCGAGATGGAGCCACCCGCACCCAATCTTAAAGTGGACCACTTTAAGCCGGTGCTGCTCCAGAGAGAGAGGGTTCGTCCCGAGCAGAACTGGTCTACTTGGTCCACCTCACAAGCGGGTCTATGGTCGGAACGTTCTGGCAGAACGCCGCCACTTATCGCAGCAAACTAGCAGAACCAGTAATGAAAGTCAAATTTGCTGCGTTGCAACGACATCAACAACCATCCGTTGGCATCAAGTAACTATCAAATATTTCACGAATCCGCTCTGTAATTCCCTTATAATCTGCCGCCAATTGCTGCTCCGGTTTTGCTGTTTGTCCACTGTAGCCGAGATGAAGTGCCAACTTACGCAGTGTACGTCTATCGGTTTCTAGTTGATTAAAGGACTGGTCGTGAATCAGGCGTAGTTTATTTTCCAAGCGGCGTAAAAACTTGTAGCCATCATTAAGTGCATCTGCTTCATCAATTGGCAACAAACCCTGATTTTTTATTGCCCGCAGCGCCTCTAACGTGTTAGGCAGTCTAATTTTCTCAAATTCGGCGCCATGCAACAGCTGCAGATACTGCACCAAAAACTCGACATCTACCATTCCACCGCGTCCGGTTTTAATATTAACCTTCTCTGTGCTCTCCTGGGCTATCTCGCGCTCCATCCGCCCGCGCAACCGATATATCTCAGCTTGTAGTTCCCCTGGTAATGGTTTCTCCCAAGTTATCCGCTTGTTGATCTGGTTAATCTGCCTAACTATTATTGGATTACCAACCACTACCTTAGCCTTAGTCAAGGCCTGGCGCTCCCACAATTGCGCCGACGACTGGTGATAATTTTCATATGCGCTCAAACTGGTAACCAGCGGTCCCTGATTTCCGGATGGACGCAAGCGAGTATCTATCTCGTACACCCTCCCTTCGCGGGTAGCTATAGTTAATACCGAAATTATCCGTTGCGCTAACTTGGAGAAATATTCCTGATTGGTAAGCTGCTTAAAACGCGCAACCTCGGTACCGGATATTGGTTGATTTTCCCCATGACCGCTATACATAAAAATAATATCGAGATCTGAATGATAGTTCAACTCCATGCCACCCAACTTGCCCATCCCCAAAATGGCAAACTCGGCCTCACGCCACTGTCCAGATCCTGTTTTGCAAAAAGGCAAACCAAAGCGGTGGATTAATTCGTCTCTGGCTATAATTACAGCTTCACGCAAACAAGATATTGCGAGGAAGCTCAACTGCTCCAAACTACGCCCCTGCAATACATCGCCACGCAAATCGTTAAGGGCTATACGTAGAAACTCCTCATTACGAAAACGGCGTAAAATATCCAGTTTATCTTCATAATCGCGAGCCTGTTGCATCTGCACCTTGAGATCGGCACACATATCGTCCAAACTTTTTGCCCCGACCACATAATAACTAGAGACCAGGGAATCGAGCAGTTCTGGTCGCTGAATAAAAATATGTGATAAAAATTTGCTGGTACCAAACAGGGCGACAAGGAGATGATTAATCCGGTTATTTTCGGCCAGCAGCACATAAAACGTCCCCTGACCGCGGGCTCGCAACAGAAATTCTTCGAGATTATTCAGCGCCATGTCCGGCTCTGGAGAATCGAGTATCTCCTGAATCATGAGAGGAAGAGCACGTTCAAAATGGCGCCGCACTTGGGCAGTCATGTGAGCACCCACATGACCAGTGCGCAAACGTACCAAAATTTCATAAGCACGATCTGGATCACGAAATCCGTGTTCCTCCAACACATCTTTGGCCAGGTCGCTATCACCTTCGTCGTCGAGTAAAAATCGAACAACTGGTTTTATTTCATCCACGACCTCATCTTCACCAGCATAAAACAGGCTGCGATAAATCGTAGTTACAGCTTGACGATGCTGTTCAAGGGCAGCCATAAATTCATCAGTAGAGGAAAAACCACAGCGGCGAGCCAAAGTGTGACGCTCCTGCTGAGAGGTTGGCAAATTATGGGTCTGACGCTCTTGAACAACCTGTATTCGGTGCTCAACGGTACGCAAAAAGATATACGCCTGGCGCAAATTTTCTGCCTCTTCGGCTGGAAGAAAACCAGCATCGCGCAACAACAACAATGCTTTCAAAGTGCTACGTTCCCGCACTTGCGGATTTTTACCGGCATAAACCATCTGTAACGCCTGAGTAAAAAATTCAATTTCACGCACACACCCTTTGCCCAGCTTTAAATTTTCATTTGCACCATATTGTCCCCTCTGGTGATGATCTATCTTCTGCTTCATCTGCTTCAGATCTTCAACCATACCGTAATCGTGATAACGCCGATAAATGAATGGCTGCAACGTCTGCAACAACTGCTCACCCAGCTCAATGCTGCCAGCAACAGGACGCGCCTTCATCATAGCGCAACGCTCCCAGTTCTGCCCCCAGCCCTCATAATAGGTTTCAGCAGCAGCGAGGGAGCACGCCATTTCACCACTTCGCCCCTCTGGACGCAGATCGAGATCAACACGAAAGACAAAGCCATCTTCGGTAACCTGACCAATGGCACGGGTTAACTTTTCTGCCAGTTTAATAAAATATTGATGCAGCTCGAGTTGATTTTTCACCCCACCGGCACCGTCAGATATTCCTGATGTTTGACCTTTTGTGGATGAATAAAAATAGATCAGATCGATATCCGATGAGAAGTTAAGCTCCCAGCCACCAAGCTTGCCCATTCCCAACACAGTAAAAACAGCTTCCTGTCCTTGGGCACCAGACTCAGCATCCAACAACGGTTTACCATACTCCTGCTGCATCAGGTTTTGGCAATAACTACACGCCACCTGCAACGTCGCCGCCGCCAGACTGGACAGCTCCGCCGTCACCTCAACCAGATCGGCAACCGCACTGAGATCTCTAGCAGCAATACGCAACACTTCCCTGTATTTGAAACGACGTAGGCAGCGTTGCAGCTCAGAAAAATCAGCCTGAGGCGACAACAACTGTTCCAACTCGCTGCGCATTGTGGAGGTATCTTTCTTACGCTCCACCTCACCATCGACAAACAACTTAGCTAAATAATTATCACTGCGGCATAAAATTGATGTGAGGAAAGATGAAGCTCCGAGTATCAACAACAGTTGCCGCCGATAACTTGGCAGACATAAACTTGCAACAACATTCGCTATATCAAGGTTATCACAGCACCTCTCCAGGCCATTCAACGCCATATCCGGATCGGAACATTCCAGCGCCGTTTGAGCTGCAGCAATAACCAACCGCTCATCTTGCAACGCAGCAGTCAACTCATACAGGTTGGTTGCCGTTTTTTCTACTTCATGAAAACCACATTCGGCAACTACCCGTTCCAATTCCTGTTTCTGTTCAGGATCAACGTTCTGCAAAAGCGGCGATAAAGCAGCTACCATATGATTCATCTCAATAACCCTTCGCTACCAATCTCTTGAGTTGAGGTATATATCCTTCCGATCCTGATCTGTACGCCACTCCATACTCGGTAATAATTGCTGTCACCAGTCGCTCTGGAGTCACATCAAATGCCGGATTATACACCGCCACCCCATCGGGAGTTAATTGCTTGTCGCCACAATGGGTACGTGCTCTTTAGCAAGCACAGCTACGGTGTAAGTACCAATTTTATTGGCAACATCGCCGTTGGCGGCAATGCGATCAGCGCCGACGATAACAGCGTCAATTTTACCCTGTTGCATCAAATATCCAGCCATATTGTCACAGATAACCGTTACTGAGATATTGTCCTGATGCAATTCCCAAGCAGTCAACCGTGCTCCCTGCCAGAATGGCCGCGTCTCATCAGCATAAACCTCAAGCTGTTTCCCTGCCTCCACCGCCGCACGGATAACACCGAGGGCAGTTCCATAGCCACCGGTAGCTAACGCCCCAGCATTACAGTGGGTCAAAATACGACCCCGATGTGGCAACAATTGCTGCCCATATTGCCCCATATTGCGATTTATCTGTTCATCTTCTGCTGCAATCTCAATAGCTTCGTTGAGCAATTTTTTTTGCAACTGATCTATTGGCAAATGACGCTGCTGCCGCGCCACCTTCTGCATCCTATCCAACGACCAGAACAGGTTTACTGCCGTGGGACGGGTTGCTGCCAGAACATCACAACAGTCCACAAACCGGGATTCAAAATCGGTAAAATTATCCACATCAATAGCTGCGGCAGCAAATGCAGCACCAAAAGCAGCAGCGACTCCAATGGCCGGCGCGCCGCGTACCACCATAGTTTTAATCGCCTGCGCAACTCCCTGATAATCGGTGTAATCAATCCACACCTCTTCACCAGGCAACAGACGCTGGTCGATCATACGGCAGGCGCCGTTTTCGTATTCAATCGGTTTAATAGCCATATAACCCTCTTTGGAAATTATTTTCTTCATCTAGTAGTTACAAAACAAAGCTAAAGTTTACCACTATCAGATCATAGTTAGCAAAAAAGTATTTCACGCAACAAAGCTAACAAACCACGAAACAACCTTTCCGATAAACCACCCTTGCACTTCTCGCCCAACCTCACTAAAGTAGCGGCTGCATATCAACCATTTATCAATAAAGGAAACAAACACCATGGGTCTGCTTAATCGCCTATTTTACAAATCAAAAAATCTTGGCACATCACAAGCCCCGGCTGCAATCAGCGGCAATGATCAGCCCGATTTTGATTCCCAACTGGAATTAATTCTAACCAGCTACCCCCCTGAGTTGGTCGAAAGTTATCGAAAAAAAAGCCATAAATTTTTACAAGCTCTTGTGCTCTCTCACCAAGGGGAAGATCGCCAAGCTCTGGAACTCCTCGGCAAACTAGCAGCCAGTGAGCAGGACGACCTGTTTGACTATGAGCTAGGAATATTGATGACACGCCATGGACATACGGAAAAAGCATGCCGCGCCATGAGATCGTGCCTCAAACACAACCCTGATCACCTGCTAGCTGCTGAAAGTCTGGTAATTTTATTGGTTGGTTTGGAGAAAACGGATCAAGCTCTTGAGCTGGCGCTGAAAATGTTACTAGAGGATCGCGATGCCGCATTTTGCCATGCCCAACTAGCCACGCTCTACCATATTAAACAAGATGATGATCTTGCCTTGAACCACTGCTTGCAAGCCATTGATGCCGGTCACAACGATCCGAACATTACACTACTTGGTGCCACATTGCTGGAACGCAACAACAAGTTGCAGCAGGCTGAAGCGTTATATACCAAAATCACCGACAACGTCTGCGACAGCGGCATAAACCTGTATCTAGCTGAATTTTTTCTGCGTCAGAAGCGGGAACTCCAACAGGTTCTTACTACCTTCAACGCTGCCTGCCGCCAAGAACCTGACAATCCACGCTGGCAACTACGGGTTGCCCAAACGTATCTGGCTAATGGCGCACGGAGAAAAGGGCTGAAGTTGTTGCGTACGGTGATGAACGATCAACACCTCAGCGATGTGTTGCGTGAAGAAGCTCAAACGTCACTGTCTCAACAAAGCTAACACCTTTAGCCCTGGAGAGCTCAGACTTGGACTCTTTAGACTCAACCACTTTAAACTCAAAAGCCCCGCTGACATAAACCAGCGGGGCTTTTTTATCCAACATTTGCTCGAAATTTTATTCGCCGCGCAATTTCTTACACAGCAATTCGTTAACCATGCCGGGGTTGGCTTTACCCTTACTGGCCTTCATAACCTGACCGACAAAGAAACCAAGCAGCTTGTCCTTGCCCTCACTGAACTCCTGAGCCTGACCGGGGTTAGCGGCAATGACATCGTCTACCATCTTTTCGATAGCACCGGTATCGGTCACCTGCTTCAACCCTTTTTCGTCAATGATTGTATCGGCATCCTTGCCACTGCTCCACATCTCATCGAAAACAGTTTTAGCTATTTTACCAGAGATAGTTTTATCATCAATACGCTTGAGCATCGCTGCTAACATCACCGGAGTAACAGGAATTTGCGCAACAGTTATCCCATCTTCGTTGCGCCGCCGCTGTACATCACCCATAACCCAATTGGCACACGCCTTGGAATCTTTATGGAGTTTTGCACATTCATCAAAGTAATCAGCCAGCGCTTTCTCGGCAATAAGCATTTCGGCGTCGTGCTCTGATAATTTATATTCAGCAATAAAACGTATTTTTTTCGCCTCGGGCAATTCTGGCAGGGCATCACCCACCCGTTTCACCCACTCGTCGGCTATAACCAGGGGTACCAGATCGGGGTCAGGGAAGTAGCGATAATCGTGTGCTTCCTCTTTACCCCGCATGGAACGGGTTACGCCAGTGTTGCTATTGTACAGGCGGGTCTCCTGCACCACCTCGCCACCATCCTCGATCAACTCTATCTGACGATCGATCTCATACTCAATCCCCTCCTTGATAAAACGGAAAGAGTTGATATTTTTCAATTCTGCGCGAGTGCCAAACTCTTTTTGCCCCCAAGGGCGGACTGAAACGTTTGCATCGCAACGAAATGAGCCCTCCTCCAGATTGCCATCACAGATGCCGAGGTACATCACAATCTGATGCAATTTTTTCAGGTATGCTATGGCCTCGTCGCTGCTACGCATATCGGGTTCGGATACCACTTCGAGCAGCGGCGTACAGGCGCGGTTCAAATCGACGCGGGAGCCAACAGCAGGATCATCACTGTGCAACAACTTGCCGGCATCCTCCTCCATGTGAATACGAGTGATACCGATAGTTTGTTTCCCCCGCCCTTCGGTTTCAACCTCAAGGTGCCCGTGCTCGCATATGGGCAATTCAAATTGGGAGATCTGATAACCTTTGGGCAGATCGGGATAAAAATAATTTTTTCGTGCAAAAATCGAACGCGGAGCAATTTGGCAATTGGTAGCCAATCCAGCCTTGATAGCATTCTCAACAACTTGTTTATTCAACACCGGCAATGCCCCGGGCAGACCCAGACACACCGGACAGGTTTGCGAATTGGGAGTATTGCCAAACTGAACAGAGCAACCACAAAATATTTTAGTGTTGGTAGTCAGCTGGACATGTACTTCCAAACCGATAACAACTTCGTAATGTTTCCTCATTTTTACATCAACCTTTCAAAGAGCTTAACCATTCTGCACTCTATAGAGTGGGCTTAAACTTCCCAAAGTAAAAATTTATTTGCCCTTGCCATAGAAGTTACCATCCCACAGCGCCAAACGATTACAGATTAGGTTTATTGGCGTACCATTCGGTTGCCTGCTCGAAAGCATAGGCAGTCTGTAACAACTCATCCTCACCAAAAGCCTTGCCTAGCAATTGCACCCCGATGGGCAAACCTTGCCGAGACATGCCGCACGGCAAGCTGAGTCCACAAATACCAGCCAGGTTTGCCGACAAGGTAAAAATATCCGATAGATACATTTGCAATGGATCGGATGTTTTATCACCGATACCGAAAGCTGGGGTCGGTGCCACCGGCGTCAGGATACAGTCAACCTGCTCAAAGGCATTGGTAAAATCCTGTTGAATCAGGGCACGAACTTTTTGCGCCTTTAAATAATAAGCATCGTAATATCCTGAGGACAATGCGTATGTGCCAAGCATGATACGCCGCTTCACTTCTGGACCAAAACCTTCTGCGCGGGTTTGCGTATACATGTCGATCAGGCCATTGCCATTATCCACCCGCTGACAGTAGCGAACCCCATCGTAGCGCGCCAGATTGCTCGAAGCTTCGGCGGTAGCTATAACATAGTAGGTAGCAACTGCGTATTTGGTGTGGGGCAGACTGATCTCAACAATTTCCGCACCCAATTCACGATATTTTGCCACAGCACTTTCCACCGCCTGCTTAACATCGTCATCGAGTCCGTCGATAAAATATTCTTTAGGCAGGCCAATCTTCTTGCCAGCAACGCCCCCTTCAAGGTTGGCCAAATAGTCGGGCACCGGCGCATCCACCGAGGTGGAATCGGCGGAATCATACCCTGCTACAGCGCCAAGCATGATGGCGCAATCGCGCACATCACGGGTTAACGGCCCCACCTGATCCAGGGATGAGGCATAAGCGATAACACCATAACGTGACACCCGCCCGTAACTCGGCTTCAAACCAACCACACCGCAATGTGACGCTGGCTGGCGGATTGAACCACCGGTATCGGTACCCAGAGTTGCCGCTGCCTGCCGTGCCGCAACACACGCTGCCGACCCGCCGGAAGACCCCCCAGGGACACAATCGCTATTCCACGGATTACGCACAGCACCAAAGGCACTATTTTCATTGGAACTGCCCATGGCAAATTCATCCATATTCAGCTTACCAACAATAACCGCCCCCTGCTGTTTGAGCTTAGACACCGCAGTACCATCGTAAGGTGACATATACTCGCCAAGAATTTTCGAGGCGCAGGTTGTACGGATACCGGCGGTAACAAATATATCTTTCAACGCTATGGGGATACCGGTCAAAGGTTGCACTTCTCCGGCCCTGCGCTGTGCATCAGCAGCTTCTGCCGCCGCCAAAGCCTCGTCATCACACACGGTGATAAAGGCATTTAAGTTGTCGTCGGTTGCACGAATACGTTCAAGAAAAGCTTTGGTCAACGCCAGCGATGTTGTTGTACCATCGGCCAGTTGTTGTTGCATCTCATGGATGGTCAAATCTGTTAATTCCATTATAACTCCACACTTCTAACCATGCTCGGTCAGTCATTATCTTTCAAGGGGTGCCGCCACTTTCAGCATGAAGACACTTCAAAAAACGTAACTACTATTCTATAACCTTTGGCACACCAAAACAGCCATCGGCCGAGTTAGGAGCATTTTGCAAAGCCAGTTCGCTGCCAATAGAAGCCGTTACGACATCGTCGCGAAAGGCGTTCTCAAACGGTACAGCATGAGCCATGGGGACAATATCATCGGTATCCAATTCGTTCAATTGCTCAACATGATTAAGAATTGCATCCATATCCTGAGTTAGAGCTTCCAATTCCTGATCACTAAAAGTCAAGCGCGACAACCGAGCTACTTTTTCAACTTCGGCGCGAGTTATTTTCATTATATTCCTCCATCAATAGCTACTCTAATTGCAACCATTCAGCACTTCTCAAATAACATGCTTAATAGTTAACTCTATTTTGCGATAACAGCCTATTTTTCGGCGCAAAAATAACACGAAACAGGTATCTTCTTCAATCTATTGCTCACCGTTTATCAAATTCTTATAAAAACTGTGCCCAGCCATAAATTTATGGCTGGGCACAGTTTTTCACGTTACAAAACAATAATTGATCGTCATAAGGACAACGCCAATCTACTATTTGCCAACATTATCCCCCAGAGTGGCAAGCATACGCTGATTCAGCACCCGCGCACAATAATTCCAATCACGGCTGGAACCCACGCCATCGTCGCGATTTTCAAGTTGTTGCTTACTGCCGTTAAAAATTTGATAATTAATGTCGATACTGGTTGATCCAGCACCAAAACCAACCAGCATCCGCGCTGCTTTACTCCCGGGATTATAGTTGACAACCTTAACAAGTAGAAGGTAGCTACCACTGCCCCCCTTAAATTTAGCACTGCTGCTAATCGGGGATGCTTTATATCCTGCCCTGGTCAACAGACTCAATAGATCGTTTTCCATCCATGTTGCCATCTGGCGTTGTGCCCGCACCTGCTGTTCACTCATACCTGATTGAATTGCGGCATCGACCAGAAACTGTACCTGATAATGACTACCATCAGCCTTAACCGACACCGCCTGTGGACGATTACATCCCACTATGGGCAGTAACAGCAACAATAACAAAACAATTTTTTTCATCTACCTCTCCTCGATTGTGTTAACAGTAGTTTATATACCTCGAATCATAGCGCGTTCAACATATTCTTCAGCTATGGCAACAAAAGAGCGTAGCACCTCTGGAGAATGGGGAGTTAACTGGCGCATCTCCTCATCCATAGCCGGCTGGGCCACAAACTGTTGCAACACCCATAAAGGCTCACCGCACAACAGTTCACCAATAGCGCGGATGTCCCCCTCCTCCACCAAACCGGGGACACAGGTGGTACGAAACTCAACCTCAACCTGCGCCTGTTTCAGGATAACAACACTCTCTCGTAAAAGCGAGCTGTCGACGTCATCATGATATAACTCGCCATAGCGTGGCAACGCAGTTTTAAGATCTAGGCCAACAAAATCGACCAACTGCTGCGCCAACAGCGACTCCAGCACCTGCGGTCGCAACCCGTTGGTATCCAGCTTAATCTGCAACTTCTGCTGTTTTATCTGCCGCAACAATTCATCCAGATGTGGATCAAGGGTTGGTTCACCCCCGGAAATCACCACCCCATCGATAAAACCACGCCGCTGCTCAAGCATTACCAAAATATCTTCCGTTGGAATATCTGGATACTGATTGGGATTTTCCACCAACGTAGGATTGTGGCAATAAGGACAACGTAGGTTGCAGCCACCATAAAAAACAAGGGAGGCAACACGCTGAGGAAAGTCGAGCATGCTGGTACCCTGAAAACCCTTAACAGCCACTAGCTATCACTTTTTACGCTGTTGTTTTCAACCACATATTCTCGCCGTTGAACAAACTCTTCCTGCTTACCTTTGTTCCACTGTTGAACAGGGCGAAAAAAACCACATACGCGTGAATATACTTCCGTATTCTGTTGACATTTATTAGCCATCATCTTTCTCCTCATTTTGACATAAAACTTATGTTTAGGAACTTAATCTATGCGGCCTTATCATCTTTATCGTACGGGCAAGAAAAATGCTCCCCCGCTATGTAGCCATGCACCGGACAGATTGTAAATGTTGGACTGATAGTAAAATAGGGTAGATGAAAATTTTCTGCTATACGCCGCACCAACAGGCGTGCGCTCCGCCAATCCTCCAGTTTCTCCCCGAGAAAACCGTGAAACACTGTGCCACCGGTATATTTTGTTTGCAAGTCATCTTGATGTTGCAATGCCTGAAAAATATCATCGGTAGTACCAACCGGAAGTTGGGTTGAGTTGGTGTAAAATGGCTGGTCAACACCAGCACAGATAATATCAGGATATTGCTGACGATCGCGCTGAGCCAACCGAAAACTAGTACCCTCGGCTGGAGTCGCTTCCAAATTATACAATTGCCCACTGTCGTGTTGAAACGCCTCTAACTGCTTGCGCATAAACATCAATGTCTCTTCGGCCAACCTGGCACCTTCAACACTGTCAATTCCCACCCCGATCAAATTCAGCGCAGCTTCATTCATCCCTATCAAACCAATGGTGGAAAAATGATTATCCCAATAGCGGCCACTGCGAGCATGGATAGCATCCAAATAATAACGGCTGTAAGGGTACAACCCTTCTTCAGTAAAACGCTCTAATTGCTTGCGTTTTATATCTAGAGACTCAGCAGCGAGACCCATCATCTCCGAGATTCTGGCAAAAAAAGCATCCTTATCGCCACTTAGATACCCAGCTCGGGGTAAATTTATGGTGACAACCCCGGTTGATCCCGTAAGCGGATTTGAGCCGAACAATCCACCGCCACGACGACGCAGTTCCCGGTTATCCAATCGGAGACGACAACACATAGAGCGTGCATCTTCTGGATCCATATCAGAATTGATAAAGTTGCTAAAATATGGAGTGCCAAACCTAGCCGTCATCTCCCATACCGAACGCAAACGATCACTTTCCCAGTCTAGATCGGCGGTGATATTATAAGTAGGAATCGGAAAGGTAAAAATCCGCCCGGCAGAATCACCCTCCATCATCACTTCACAGAAGGCACGGTTGAAAAGATCCATCTCTTCCTGAAAGTCGCCGTAACAGTCATCCTGTAATTTACCACCGACAACCACAGCCTCATTAGCAACATTGCGCGGCGGTTTCAGATCGAGGGTAATATTAGTAAAAGGGGTTTGAAAACCAACCCGTGTCGGCACATTCATGCTGAAGATAAACTCTTGCATAGCCTGTTTAACTTCACCATAACTCAGTTGATCATAACGGATAAATGGTGCCAGCAGAGTATCGAAGCTAGCAAACGCTTGAGCACCAGCTGCCTCCCCCTGTAAGGTGTAAAAGAAGTTAACGGCCTGCCCCAAGGCAGTGCGAAAATGTTTCGCCGGTGCGCTCTGTACCTTGCCGTAAGCCCCGGTAAACCCTTGCAACAACAGATCCTTCAAATCCCAACCACAGCAATACACTGACAACATTCCCAGATCGTGAATATGAAAATCACCATTCTTATGAGCATCAGATATATGTTGCGGATAAATTTTATTCAACCAGTAGTTACTGGTTATGTTAGAAGCTATATGATTATTCAAACCTTGAAGGGAATAACCCATATTTGCGTTCTCTTTTACCCGCCAATCCTCTTGGGTAAGGTAGGAATCTATTGCTTCAATCGATTCCTGCATAAAGGATTTTGTTTCACGTAACTGCTCGTGCTGGCGACGATAGAGGATATAAGCTTTCGCTGTCTGAGCGTGACCACTTTCGATTAGCTGTTTTTCAACTAAATCTTGAACATTTTCGACCGTTGGCACCCGATCGTCCTTGTAGATGATCTCCAGAATCCCGACAACTTGCTGCACAATACTTTCAGCCTTAGCCATATCCTGACCGCCAACAGCACGAACCGATTTCTTTATAGCTTTAGCGATTTTACTTTCATCAAAAACAGCCAAACGACCATCCCTTTTACGAATATATTCCAGCACTCGATGCCTCCGTATAAAAAACAAACAGCCCTGTATGCATTAACAGGCTCGCTTAAAAATCACGTACTGAAACTACCACAGCAACAAACACGCAAACAAGAGAAAACACCACATATAGAGATCATATTTTTTAATACCCACAATATGTTGTTAAAAAGCAATTAGTTTACTAACAGAATTAGGTTTTTCTGGTATAAAAAAAGGTATTGTGGCATTTAGTTGAAAAGTTATCCATTCTCTAACTCACATCATTAAGGTAAACTGCCAATGCAAAACTCTAACAAACCTCACATCAAGACCGCTTTCACCTCTAGGCTCAACGTTAAAATACTCTCTTCAACTCAAGCATATCAAGGTTTTTTGAATATTTTAAAAATCCAGCTGCAACATCAACTGTTCAATGGAAAAACATCCGGCGTAATAACCCGAGAGCTCATGGAACGTGGTCAAGCTGTTGCCGTACTACTATACGATCCACAACGTGATGCGATTATAATGGTGGAACAGTTTCGTATCGGCGCTATAAACGACCCTGAAACTTCGTGGTTACTTGAATTAGTTGCAGGTGTGATTGAAGAGGGGGAACAACCAGAAGATGTCGCAAGACGTGAAAGTATGGAAGAAGCCAAGTGCGCGCTACAAGAATTGGAACTTATTGGTCACTATTATGTATCGCCGGGAGGGTGTACAGAGCAAATCTATCTCTATTTTGCCGTTGTTGACAGCGAGGGGCTGGACGGACTCTTAGCCGGGGTTCCCGGCGAATCCGAGGATATAAGAATAAAAGTACTGCCATGGAATAATGTTGAGACAATGCTTAACAATGGTAAAATCAACAATGCGACAGCCCTTATAGGTTTGCAATGGCTACAAATAAAAAAGTTATCCACAAAAAAAATAGAAAATAGAGCTGGAGTGGAAGCAGACCAACAACTATCGACTCACCAATAATAGGTCATGATTCAGCATAAACACGGTTTATTTACGATCGGTTTGTGTGTATTTCTCTCCATCTGTTTTTGCAAATATAGCCACAATCAGACTAAGCAACAAAAGCACACCAGCACACTCGAGCCACTGTAAGCAACCGACTGAGCAGCACTGCTATTTTCTACCAAAACTGTATTTTCTTATCGCACAACCTCAGCTAAATCTTTGTTATAATCGATATAAACAAGTACAATAAAACGATTTCGATAAACACCATTGCAACAGTAGAGAGGTACGCTATGACAAACACAAACCTTGAAGAAAGCTTAAAAGAGATCAAGAGGAAACGGTTAGCTCTATGGTGCGTATTTATCAGTTACCTGCCTGCAATCGGCATTGTGTTAAGATTCTCATCAGACAATACTGGTCCAGCAACTGTTGCCATAGTGTGGATTATTGCAGCGGCAATAGCTGGAGCACGTGTTAGCTTAAGCCGCTGTCCGCAGTGCGGCAATCTATTTCACATGCGGGGGGTCAGTACTTCGTGGGGTAAACGCTGCCGCCATTGTAAATTATCGTTATGATCACTTAACCACTTAACGGCAATCATCGGTTCCACCATCGGCATCTTCGAGGGGCAAGCCAGACAGTTTTTTCATAATGGTACGTTCGCGTCGAATAGAAGCAGCAGTAAAGCTATGCACACTATAGTATTCCAAACCCAGGATAGTTATCCCGGAAACCAAAACCGCCATGGAATTAACCCGCACCGCGTTAGCCAGAAAATAAAACATATAAAACCCAGTCAAGTAACCGACATGAGCCCATCCACGATATGATTCGGTACTATCAGCTAACCGCGACAACGTTAAGATAAGCGCCGAGAAGCTGTATACCGCTAAAGCTATATTGATTAATTTAGCCGAAGGCGGCTTACCTAAAAATTCC
Organism: Desulfobacteraceae bacterium 4572_35.1; assembly: GCA_002084705.1. Classification (GTDB taxonomy): domain Bacteria; phylum Desulfobacterota; class Desulfuromonadia; order Desulfuromonadales; family Desulfuromonadaceae; genus Desulfuromonas. The sequence goes on along the minus strand of NBLX01000005.1, from coordinate 42,468 downwards.
CGCGTTTGCTGAGACACATTTGCCAGCAGATTAATATCTTGAAAATAAACCACAACTACACTAATCAGCACAAAAGTCAGCAACCCCCACAAGCCCTGGCGCGACAAGGCATGAAGACTATCAATATGCGTTTGAATTCTTGCTAAACGTTGCTGAGAATTATGCGCATTGACCTGATCTCGATCAGTTTTTGACTTACGCCCTAACGGCATAAATTGTCTCCATCAATAATTGGGGCTACACTATTAATTTCTTGTTTATTTGCAAATACTACCTTTTCGATTCATCCTTATCGGCAAACTCTTTTATGGTTTCGGCAATATATTTCAACTCATAATTGTCTTCAAGGTCCGGTTCCACAAAAATACCACGACGCAGTTGTTTAGCATAGCGATACAATCGATCAATGGGAACGAGAACATTTTTTTGCAAAATAGCGGCAACAATCCCCACTGCAAGCAAAACTACCATAAACCAGAAACCAACCAAAACCTTAGCAACACCAGCCATATCTTTTTGAAACTGTTGCTGAGACATCCCCACATCAACGACTCCAAGCAGTTCTCGTTGCTGCTGCCCATCATGACATGAATTTGTCGCACAACCATCTTGACGCGGTACTGGATACGACAAGCCAAGCACTTTGGTTTTATCTGCGCTCTGAAAAAAGCGTACCCGCTCGTTGCCCTCACCGGCATATACTACATCTTGGTTATTATGGCAAATATTACAACTCTCAGCTTTCAGGTCTACTAACTTACCCACCTCAGCCTTATTTTTAGAAAAACGGATCACCCCTTTTTTGTCAAAGACACGAAGGTGGACAACCCCAGGATTACTGCCCATATTTGCTATAGAATATTCAACTGCCGCGTGATCATTGTTAAGCATCTCGTAACTTAACGAACTAACAACAGTTTTCGCCACATACGCTACTCGCTCAATATTATTATCCTGTATTAATGTACGCACATACGAATATAATAAAATAAAACACAAGGTAACAAAGGCAGCCATTACTACAGCGACAGGAACAATCGTCCGCGTTGATATCCGCTTTGACATGGTTTAGCTCCTAAAAAAACAGCGAAGCGACTAGTCGCTTCGCTGCAATGAACAACTTAAATGTATAGATGTCTAATGGTCAGAATGCTCTTCCCAACCCGTCCACATTGGCTTGAAGTGAGCAAAAGGGGTATGACCTAGTGTTGCTAAATAAAAGTGGGTTGGGATAAAGGCGCCAAGGATACAAGCAACCAAAAAGTGAACACCAACCACAAACCGTACCCCACCAAACAGAATAACTAGTTCACGTAGTGGTTCCAGATTCAACAAAACAAGACCAGTAACAATAATCACCGGAACCATCACCATCATAATAGCCACATACGCACCCTTTTGCATGGGATTGAATTTGTTGGTCGGAGACTCGTGATGTGGATTCTCCTTAGTACCGGTAAAGTAGTAAAAGAAATAATACAACGCCTGCTTTATAATTCCGCCTTTAATGTCCTCAGCGTTAGGGACATACAGCTTAGCCAACTGCTTGGCAATTACCGCATAATAGAACAACCACAGCACAAATGATAAGGTAACTACGATACCAGCTGCATGGTGTAAACTCACCGCTGCTTTATAAGTACCAAAGATATTGATAACATCCGGAAAACGAATCTGCGCTCCAGTAACACACAGAGTAACGATCCCCAGGGCATTCAACCAATGCCAGATACGCACGGGGGTTGGTGTCAGATATATTCTCTCTTGTACTTCCATTTTAATGTTCCTTCCTTCTATTTTTACGGGTCAAGAAGCGGATGCTACCATGACCAATAGGCATTGCCAAGCCACCAAGCAAAATCAATAGACCGATAATATTTAACGTCTTACTGCGTGTTGCTCCCACCATATAAAAATCTGGGGTACCAAATAGAGCGTTCAAAGTAGCGCCCTTTTCCATCGGCAGACGCTTATAGGTACCATCAGCTTGAGGGAAGGCAACATAGCTGCTGTCCATAGCCTCAGGACCAGCTGCGTGGCAGTAAGTACAGTCCCAACGATCATCCATCGTTCTAAAATCATGATCAACATTTTCCGGGGTCATCATAGCCCACAAACGCAAACCAGATTTAGCGCTGTTAGCATAGAATGCTGACAATTCATCAAGGGAGATTTCACCATTGCTATCTGTATCAATCAAGCTAGCACCGTTTTCTGTTCCAGCTGTTTGTTGCATCTCCGTAAAGGTCATCAGCTCATAAGGCGCATAGGCACGATTGTCTTTACGATGAGTGGGGTAAAGGGTGATAACAAATTTATCCGAAGAACTATGGCAGGTCACACACGCTACTGAACTGATATGCACTTCCGCTTCAGGCAACCACCGCGCATGGGTAGCTTCAATCTCTGCAGATTCATGACATTGTTGACACGGCTTGTTCATCTGTACACCAGACAGGCTAACCGGTGGAAACGCTGCGTGAGGGTTGTGACACTCGGTGCAAGTTGCGTTATCACCATGCACACTTGCAGTATAAGTAGACGCTAGTTCATCGTGACAATCAGCGCAAGTAGCCGCCATTGTCGGGGATTGATCTGAATCAGGGTGCTCGTCACTAACTTCGTGGCAGCCGGCGCAACCCTCTTCAGCATGTTGCGTTTTGGAGAACACTCCCGCATCAACAACATTGTCTTCACCAACATCATCTGCACAGGTGTGGCACGCAAGACAATCATCGGTTTCCATTGCCACTACCGGACTGCCAGCAAAAAGCAGGCAAGCCACTAGGGCAAGCAAAAATAAAAAGTTTGTTTTCATGGTGTAACGAAGCTCCTTTTCCTAACGTAAAAACCAATTACATAAAATTGAAGGCTGTGATCCAGTAGCCCAGATCGGCATCTTCTACCTACCTCAAACCCCACAATATCCACATCGGATCAACATTAGCACACTACATGAATCAAAAAAAAACCACAACTGTATACAATTTACATACGACAATTTCTCAAACTTAACCCCTCCACTATTTACAACGGACACCAACACCCAATCAAGGCTGTATAGAATAACTATGCAGTCAGCAACAATCAGTGTATTATGCTCTCGACATTTTAATCAGTGGTTGCCTAATTTTTTCGGCATATAAACCACTTCATGCATATTGACCCATATTGACAATAACAGCAAAATCGGGCTAAAAAATCACTGTTACCAACATCAGACAACGTCTAGTGTAAAAAACCGGCAGCCCGACTGGCAGGAGGAATATATTTAACATGTCCGAGAAACGCATCTTAGTAGTTGATGACGAAGCCGTCATCCGCCAAGCAGTTCAACGAATTCTTGAGCATGAAGGTTACAAAGTTAATACCGCCAGCAGTGGTCATTCCGCCCTCGAACTCATACAAAGTGAAAGCTTCAACCTAGTAATCAGCGACTTGAAAATGCCCGGCATGAGCGGTATGGACGTACTAAAATCGATAAAAATTTTACAGCCTGACATACCTGTTATCATCATCACAGGATACGCTACGGTTGAAACTGCCGTAGATGCGATTAAAAACGGCGCATTCGACTACCTGGCCAAGCCTTTCAACCCAGCTCAAGTCAAAGAGATCGTCGATAGAGCAATACAGCAACAACGCATCAATGATGACAAACATCTAAGCAATGACAGCATTAAAAATCATCCAGGGTTAAACCGATTCATTGGCGATAGTCCGGCGATGCAAAAAATATACACCCGTATCCTACAAGTAGCTCCAACCGACAGCACTGTGCTCATCACCGGCGAAAGCGGCACAGGTAAAGAACTTGTGGCACGCGCCATCCATGAGAACAGTGCCCGTAAAGATAAACCATTTGTTGCCATAGACTGCACAGCACTAGCGGAGAGTCTACTTGAAAGCGAGCTTTTTGGTCACGAAAAAGGCTCCTTCACCGGCGCTACCCACACCAAGATTGGTTTGTTCAAGGTTGCCAACGGGGGAACTTTATTCCTTGATGAAATTTCCAACATCAGTTTGAGTTCACAAGCAAAACTACTCAGGGTAATTCAGGAACGTGTTGTCACCCCCTTAGGCGGGACAAAACCTCAACCTATCGACATTAGATTAATCTCGGCAACCAACAAAAATTTGCGTGACATGTCCAACGAAGGTAATTTCAGGGAAGACCTATACTTTCGCCTCAACACTATCCCCATCGACATGCCACCCTTGCGTGAAAGAATCGGAGATTTGCCCCTATTAACCGGCTATTTTTTACGTAAATTTGCCGATGAGATCAATAAAAATATTAAAGGGATAAGTCCGGCAGTTATGAACCTATTGGAAGAATATGACTTCCCCGGCAATGTCCGTGAGCTGGAGCACATGATTGAACGTGCAGTTGTGCTGGCATCCAGCGACGTAATTCAACCAGCCGACCTTGGACTTGGAGATGAAAATATTAGTACACAATGCGAAGAGGAGTGCCACATACCATCGACAACAGAAGAGCTAAAAGAGATAAAACGACGCCTTCGGGAAGAAGCTGTGATCCCCATCGAGAAAAGTTTTGTCATTGAAGCCCTCAAACGTAACGACTGGAACATCACCCGCGCAGCAGCTGACGTTGGCATGTTGCGTCCAAATTTTCAGGCATTAATGAAAAAACTCAATGTTTCGGCTCGTGATCGCAAGACAGATTAAAGCCGCTCCAAATCTCCCCTTACCACAGAGGCAGTGGAGCAATTTTCTGCCTAGATCCTATTCTTCTGCTATTATCATGCTTCGGAAGCTTCATCTTGATTTCCCGCTCGGGGGATCCGAATGGTAAAAGTCGTTCCAGACTCTGGACTACTATCAACCAGGATATCTCCACCATGATTTTCGACAATTCCATATGAGACAGACAGCCCTAAGCCAGTCCCCTTCTGTTGTTTGGTTGAGAAAAACGGATCAAAAATTCTGGTAAGATTTTCACTGGGGATTCCACAACCACTATCCGAAACAATAGCTTTGACCCAATCGTCATCCTCCACACTTTTAATTATCAATTCTCCACCACCAGGCATGGCCTGAGCTGCGTTTATAAATATATTCATAAACACCTGCTCCAGCTGATTCGGATCAACCTCTATTTCTGGCATATTGATATCATAATCGCGCACTACTTTTATATTTTGGAACAAGATCTGATTTTCTATCAACGCTAATGTTTTATCTAAAATCGAATTCAGGGTAGTAAATGCTTTTTGTGGGATCGATTCACGACCAAAATCCAGCAGTCCCTTCACTATACCGGCACAACGTTCGGTTTCATGGGTAATGGTAAGCAAATCATTTTTCAATTGCTCATCAATACCCGGAGTCTCACTGGCCATAGTGGAAAACATTAAGATACCCGTCAAGGGGTTGTTTATTTCGTGAGCAATGCCGGCAACCAACTCACCCAACGATGCCAAACGTTCCGAGCGGGCAAGATTGCTCTGCATTGTTTTGATTTGCGCGGTTCGCGTCTCAACTTTTGCCTCAAGAGTATGTGCCCATTCACGAATTTCCTCTTGAGACGCCTGCAAACTTTTAGTCATCTCATTTGCTCCGCGGGCTAATTCTCCCAATTCATTGCGTGGTGCATTCTCTATACAACTGGTTAAATCACCGGCGGAGATACGTTGTTGATGTGCCAACAACACCTCGACTGGCGCAATAATAAGGCGCTTGGTAAGCATCAGCAAAGCAAAAAGAAGTAAAACCAACAAAATACAGGTAAGAATGATAAAGGAGTTACGAAAAGCATCCACCTGCGCCATCCTGTCCTTCAAAGATATCTGCACATCAAGGATACCATTCATTTCCCGGTCGGGACTGTGATAATGACAGTCAGCGTTGTAACAACTCGGATCATTATAAATGGCCTTAGTCACGCCAAGAAACATCTCTCCATTTTCATCATAAAAAGTTCTACCACGGGCTGTTGTTGATACGTCAACAAGAGGAGTGCTATCTTCGATATGGCACACACTGCAACCCTCAGACTTCAGTTGCAGCACTTCACCGACTTCCTGCTTATCTGTAGAAAAGTTGATCACCCCATCTTTATTAAACAGGCGGATGCGCCGAATACCTGGCATTGCTCCAACTTCATCAATCATCTGGTACAGCATTTTCCAATCACCAGACAACATTTGATAGTGAGTTGAACGCAGAATTGTTTCGCTGAAATAATCTGCAGCATGCAACGAATTTTCTTCAGTAGTCTTACGCTGGAAACGGACATTTACCACAACAGAGATCAACATGGTAACCAGCAATACACCACCTAGCACGGTCATGAACTTTACTAAAAGGGAATGTCGAGATGATATCATGGCAACCTCAAATAATCATTTACGCGAATATTTTGCCAAAACAATTCCAGCACAAACAAGGCACAAACCAACGCAAAATAACAGATAACCTACACTACGGGCATCTCCCCAGCCAAAAAAATCGACACCGGATTTAAGGGCAATAAGATACACTCCACCTAATGCCGACATACCGCCAAATATGTTAAGAATAAGAGCCAAGACAGCAATCGAAACAGAAAAATTTTTCACAATGATCTCCAGATATCGACCAAAAAAGGGGGAGCTGCGTCGGCAACTCCCCCCCTTATAACACATATAAATTTAATTGTGATTAATGACCACCTAACACTGACAGCACCATCAAAATAAACAGTGTCACCCCTATCGCTACCGCTATAAAACCAAAGGTCTTAAGCATTATGCCATAGACAGGGCTTGATGTTTTCTCTTTAAAGAATTTCTCGGTAATCCCCATCTCTTCATAACGCTTCCACTGGTCACCACGTTCTTCAATAAACTCTTCCTTGTCCATTTCACCATTGAAAATAACAAAATCCATCGGAAATTTTTCGGGTCGCACGTGGGTATTGAAAAAGTGAACCGAAAATATAAAACCAGTCGCCAACAATGCTTCATCCGAGTGGACAATAGTTGCCACATTAAACACCCAGCCCGGCAAAAACAGGCCAAAGAGCTCAGGGAACCACAACATCAGCCCTGACCCTCCGATGGCGAACATACCCCAAAATACAGCGATAAAATCAAATTTTTCCCAATAGTTCCAGCGCTCAAAGGTTGGTTTCGGTCCTTTCCACAAGAACCAGCGCACCATATTGGTAACATCTTGAATATCACGCAAATTAGGCATCAGCGAATCGGGACCAAACAAGCGCTGCAACCACATACCCGGGATATCCTTACGAATAAACAGGAAATTAACGCTCAAAACCAGAGCCATGCCAAAGTATACAAAGGTTATACAGGCACCGATACGGTGACCATATGCAGCGTTGGCCGTACCACCATAAAAATCGATCAGCACCTGTGCCCAATGCTGATTATAAAACTTCAGCGGCAATCCGGTGAGCGCCAAGATCAGGAAACTTATTATCACTAGCAGATGCATAAAAATGTGATAATTCTGAAAACGTTTATAGACTCGGTGGCCATCAGGAATTTCTATATGTGCTTTACCCGCGGCCAAGGCAGCCTTTTTCTCTCTATTGTCGGCGATACCACGAATCATCCACAAAATTGAATGCAGCCAGAACACCGAAAAAGTACACACCAACAGTGTGGTCATAGCCCAAAAGGTTATCGCCAACACCGGATAATTGGTAAAATCGGAATGATCACCATGAGCATAGAACTGACCGAACAGACGAGTAGCCCCTTCATGGCACTTACCACACGTCATCGCACGATTATCAACATTGACCATTGAGGCTGGATCATTCTGAGGCAAAATTCCATGCCCGCCATGGCAATCGGTACACGTTGCTGTCAATTCAGCATAACCAAGCTGAAAGCTCTTACCATGATAACTATCCAAGTAAGTATGAACCGCGCTGGCAAGAACTCCATTGCGTTTCATCATCTCTTCATCTCCATGGCATTTTATACACACTGCGGAGCGAAACTGGCGTGCCTCTTTTTCGTCAATACTCGACAAACTTTTTATCTCATGCAAACCATGGCAATCAGCGCACGTCGCGGCATCTTCATTACCATCAGCGACGGCCATGCCATGACTTGAACCAGCATAATCTTCCATCTCGTGACAATTTGAACAATTATCAACAATGGATTGTTTATTATCATCAACTGTCATAGTGTGAATATCATTGTGACAGTCTATACAGCTAACTTCATTCAACTTATGCACACTATTATCATGCTGAGCCGCGATATCTCCGTGGCAGGAAGTACAATCTACGGTAGCGGGCAGAACACCAGCATCAACATGAGCCGTCAAATTATCAATAGCGTGGCAATCGCTACATTCAATTCCATTCTGTCCATGCACTGAAACCATAAAATCTTTGGCAACAACGACATCTTCATGACACTCAAGACAGGTATCATTATTTGCCAGCGCAGCTTGAACTCCGGAAAACAGTAAAATAAACGCTAAGAAAGCAACCGACACCCAAGGTGATATCCTTTTTTCCATTTAAAACTCCTCACTTCCGCTAAGAACCAAGCTTGTAGCTACCCATACGACAACATACAATACTTAACCAACCCCCATTGTATAGAGAAAATATACAGCCTTCAGTAGCTAACACGATTAAAAGGGGAAAGTCAACTGAGCAATGTATATATTTTTCATACTATATTGTGGACACTCTTCTGAGCAACTTAAATCAATTTTCTGCGCTACCATCTTGCATCGCAAAGCAGGTAAGCATTACTAGCATTCTATATGGGAGCGACTTTTAGCCGCGATTTATTCGTACAGTCAAGAGCTTCGCGGTCAAAGCCCCTCCACAGTTACTCTATGAAAATTCGTCCGCAGGCTAGGTCGCTAAGTAGAATTTTTTGCCAACACCATCTTATTTAATTTCTGCAGCAAATGCATCAAGGTTACGACTACGCCGTAACCGTCTTAGCCACTGCTGCAATCGTTGATCTTCCATACACGCCACAACTGCCTTCAACTTGCCAAGCACCTGTTGATCACCACAAAACAACTCCCGATAAGCTGCAAGCACCTGCTCCAAATAAGTACAAGTATCCCGCTTAAACTGCTCAGCACTTACCGTCGCTGGTGCCAGACCACGAATGCGCTGAAACAATAATGGATCCGCTATAGCCCCACGCCCCAACATCAAACCAGCGGCTCCACTTCTTTTTAGCAGTTGTCGACCCTGTTCTGCACACACCACATCACCGTTAGCTATTATCGGAATTTTACTGACGGCAACAACACGCCTGGTTATTTCATGATCAGCCCGACCAGTGTATTTTTGTTCTACTGTGCGCGGATGAAGTATCAGGAAATCGACACCAGCATCAGCAAAAATGGGCAACAACCCAAATATCTGCTCATGATCTGCATATCCAGCTCGTATTTTTATTGAAAAAGTGCCACTGAACACGTGGCGAATAGCGAATACACACTCAGGAATCAACTCCGGCTCTAATAACATGGAACCACCGGTCTTACCTGAAGTAGTGCGACCAAAGGGGCAACCCATATTTAGGTTGACGTGTTGAACACCCTGATCTTGAACCAGCTGAGCGGCCTCAGCCAGTGCTGTGGATGTGTGGCCAATAAGCTGCACCACCAACGGTGGCGGTGCTGGCAATGATGAATGTACTGGAATTTGTGCCGCGGATTCGCGACGATCACTACGGGAGATGCGATGATGTGTAGCTTGACGTACCCTGACAAACTCGGTAAACACCAGATCAGGCTGACCAATCTGTACCTGCACCTGACGCATGGCACGGTTAGTCACACCCTGCATAGGAGCCAACATCAATGGTACAGTATCAACCGGCCAAGGCAACATTTAATTATTAAATACGTTTCTTATCTGCTCGCCGCAAAAGCGGCAAGATACGTTCTCAACTTACTAAGCTGCTGAGCATCAAGGGGGTCAAATTCAATACCACTGCGGCACAACCCATCCTCATCATCAACACAGTGGACGATCTCGCCACTTAAATCGGCAATATTATCACCCAAGCCAATGCTCAAGGATACTCTCTGACCAACAGGCAATGGATCACTTGTTTGGATGAGCAAACCGCGCTCACTTGCATCTATAGTGCGCCCCATATCTTCGATATCACCTTCACTGCAACCATCCAAGACATAATGAACAAAATTCAGAGTCGCAAAACGCTCACTACCACGACGATCGTCTAATTCCATTTTAACTCCCTCAGTTTCGCCAAGGCAAATATACTGCTATTCGGTAGCCACAGATACTAAATTTAGCATCTGTTATCCTAAACCTGAATCTTTACTGGCTACAATTATATACACCGGGTTACATGCCTCAAACAGCTTATAGTCGGTACCGGCGTTTGTTCTCGCAACATTTAGAGCTACAACATCGACACCATAACCGGCATTCTCGAAATAGTCTGTCGCCGAAACCAGAGTATCAAGAGTGACCGCCGTTACCACCACACGCCCTGATGCTGCGAGGCGAGCATCGACCTCTTCAAGAATTTCCCACAGGTTACCACCGCTACCACCGATAAAAACCCTGTCCGGGTCGGGAATATCTTCAAAACAACTCGGAGCCTCCCCCTCAACAACCCGAACATTGCGCGACTTAAACTTGTTCAAATTCTGTTGTAGAGCTCTCATATACTCAGCATTGCGTTCGATGGCAAAGATCCGCCCTTCGGGGAGCAAATAATCGGCTTCAATACTTACTGAACCTGATCCAGCCCCGATATCCCATAAAATCATGTTGCGCTGCAATCGCAATTTAGCCAGCGCCACCACTCGCGCTTCCTCGCCGGTCATCTGCTTTTTCAGGGTATTGAATTCCCCATCATCAATACCAAAGCCACGCTGAAAACTCACGTTATCACCCTCGTAGCTCTTGATAAAGATCAGTACATTCAATCCAGCGGTTGTTAACTGCGGCAACTTTTGTACCGAGGTTTGAACAATGTGCTCGTTACTACCACCAAGCTCTTCACACAAATAAACAGTGTAACCATCACGACCACGACGCAGCAGTTCGGAGGCAATTGCAGCTGGAGTATGTTGCGTATCGGTAAGGATAGCTGCTTTGTTATTGGCCACAATCCGATCAACGATATCTGTCAAGGTGCGTCCTTGAGTAGAGACAAAGACCGCATCGTCCCAAGGTTCTTTAATTCTGGCAAAGGCAAACTGTACAGAGCTAACGTTGGGGACAAACTCTAGTTTGTCCTTGGGCAAATTGCGCAGCAAGCTACGACCAATACTGAAAAACAATGGATCGCCGGAAGTCAACAGCACCGCAACCTCGTCATCACCGCGATTGCTCTCCTGAAGCAACTCCGACAGATCATCGTGATCGTGGAGCACCACCTTGCGTGCCAACAACTTTGGGAACAGCTCCAGCAGTCGCGGTGACCCGTACAAGACCTGAGCCTGTTGTACCAAGCTCAAAGCGCGAGCACCAAACCCTTCCTGCCCTTCTACCCCAGCTCCCACGACATAGACGACGCCCATAAAGTCTACCCCTTTTCTTTTTCAGATATCACAACACCCAATAAACAGGCAGTCAAACCGTACAATCTTCTCGTGCATCAATTTTCACTCTAACCATTTCAACTTTCAGCGTCAAGATCTGCGCTCAATTCCGCACCCATTTCTTCAGCCATCTCTTCGATAGCCACATCAAGACGTTCCCACACTTCATCGCGCCCCTCTTTAGTTAATGCTGAAAACAGGGTAAAGGCCTCAAGGGGCAATCCGGTAGCATCAGCTATAGGCTGAATTTGCTTATGCCGTTTTATACGACTCACTTTATCTATTTTAGTAATAACAGGAATTGTGGGCACAGAAAATTCTTCCAGCCAATCGAGCAGCTGCAGATCTTCCTCACGCGGCACCCGACGTACATCAAATAGCATCACCACTGCGGCCAACGTTGTTCTGGAGTGCAGATAGGTACGTATCATCGGCCCCCACTGCTTTTTAACCGCCAACGGCACTTTAGCAAAACCGTAGCCAGGCAAATCAACCAGCGTCAATTCACCATTGAGATCAAAGAAATTTATAAGCTGCGTACGCCCCGGAGTTGATGAGGTACGCACCAGATTTTTGCGATTAATCAACACATTGAGCAATGAACTTTTGCCCACATTACTGCGCCCTGCAAAGGCAATTTCAAGGCGACCAGATTCCGGATAGTTACTTGGCCGTGTAGCACTTTTTACAAAACTGGTCGATTTTATTATCACATTACACCTGTAAATATATTAATTATTTAACCCACCGCGCTGGCGAAGTTAAACTAATCACATTTAACTGCTATATAAGGGAGATTGCGTAGTTTTTGTTCAAAATCAAGACCCATCCCAAAAACAAACTCATCGGGGATATCAAAGCCACAGAAATCTATGGGGATCTCTTTTTCACGTCGAGACGGCTTATTTAACATTGTCGCTACACTAATAGAAGCTGGCTGGCGCAGTTTCAACAGATTAATAACATTATGAAAGGTGTTCCCCGTATCAACAATATCTTCAACCAGCAACAAATGCTTTCCATCAATGGTCTTATTCAGGTCCATAACAATTTTTACGTCACCACTACTGGTCGTGTTGTTGCCATAAGATGAAACAGTCATGAAATCTATCTCGTGATCATAATCGATAGCTCGCACCAGATCGGCCATAAAAATAAATGAACCACGCAAAAGACCAACGACAAGAAGATCACCGCCAACCTTATTATAGTGCGCACTTATCTCCTGTCCCATCTCAGCTATACGCTGGGCAATCGCATCTTTTCCAATCAATTCTTTGTAATTCATGTTAGCACCTTGTAAATTACTGGTTATCATAGCATAAAATTTTGCGAGCAAGTTTATACAGCTTTAGACTCCATACAGCAAATTGAGTAAAGAGAGAGCGGCGACAATCCACAGGATCGGACTAATCGTCTTAACCTTGCCCCCAGCAACACTCACTACAATATGTGCGAGAAAACCCATCGAAATACCATTAGAGATACTGTAGGTCAGTGGCATCATTATGATAGTTAAAAATGTTGGGATAGCAACCTCAAAGTTGGCAATGTCAATTTGCCGAACTAGGCGGAACATAAAAGCACCAACAACTATAAGCGCTGGAGAGGTGGCAAAAGAGGGTACCGAACCAATAAACGGCGCAAAGAACAGTGCACAGATAAAAAACAGTGCCGTAAAAAGAGAGGCCAAGCCAGTTCGCGCCCCATCGGCGATTCCCGAAGCAGACTCCACATAGGTGGTCGTTGTGCTAGTCCCCAACAGTGAACCAGCCACAGTGGCGATAGCATCTGCTTCAAGCATTTTATCTATTTTTTGTATGCTGCCATCTTTTTCTACCATATCAGCTTGATACGAACACGCCACTATGGTGCCAACAGAATCAAACAGATCCACAAACATAAAAGAAAAAATTGCACCGACAAGAGACAACTGCAATGCACCTAATATATCGAGTTTAAAAGCAATTGGTGACAGTGACGGCGGCATGGACATTAAAGAGCCGGACAGTGAAATTTCACCAAAAGTCAGCCCCAGAACATAAGTTGTTACTATCCCTATCAGTAACGAACCACGCACCTTATATGTTTCAAGAACAACAATAACTATCAGTCCAACAAGCCCAAGCACTACAGGCTGAGTAAACTCCCCGAGGGTGACCAGAGTTGCAGGATGCGCCGTAATAAGACCCATGTTCTTCATACCGATAAAAGTGATAAACAAACCAATACCGGCACCAACTGCGAGACGCAACGAATCGGGAATTGCATTAATTATTTTTTGACGAATTTTTGAAATTGTAAGAAACAGGAAGAAAATACCTGAGAGAAATACGACGCCTAAAGCCATCTCCCAAGTTACATTCTCGTGTGGAAGAACCAGCGAGTAGGTAAAAAATGCATTCAATCCCATCCCCGGAGCCATAGCCATGGGTGCCTTAACCCAAAGCGCCACAATCAAGGTTCCGATAGCGCCAGCCAAACATGTCGCCGTTATCAAGGCTCCTTTATCCATACCCGTTTGAGATAGAATATCAGGATTTACAAATACGATATAGGCCATAGTCAGGAAAGTTGTCAGTCCACCGACAAACTCACGCTTAACGGTTGTGCCACGCTTCTCAAGTTCAAAAAAGTCTTTCATTGTTTCTTTTAATCTCCGATTGTAAAAAATTTTACAACGTTCATTCCTGAGAACGTAGCAATTGGTTAAAACCAGCAAAACATTGATTATTAACTTCTACCTGTCACCGCCGATTTTAAATCAGCCGTTAAGAATTCTCGCCGCATCTTTCGCATGGTAGGTGATAACCAAATCAGCACCGGCTCGTTTCATCCCCGTCAAAGTCTCCATCATCACCCGGTCATAATCGATCCAGCCTTTTTCTGCCGCAGCCTTTACCATGGAGTACTCACCAGAAACGTTGTAAGCAACCAAAGGTAGGTCGAAACGCTCTTTGATGTCGCGCAGAATATCCAGATACGCCAATGCAGGCTTCACCATGAGGAAATCGGCACACTCGACAACATCCAGCGCCGCCTCACGGAAAGCCTCCAGACGGTTAGCCGGATCCATCTGATAGCTGCGCCGGTCACCAAACTGAGGGGTAGAATCGGCGGCATCGCGAAATGGGCCATAATAGGCGCTGGCATACTTAACCGAATAACTCATGATGGGAATATGGGAGAAATCATTTTCATCAAGCTCTTCACGAATGGCCGCGATACGCCCATCCATCATATCGCTGGGAGCAACGATATCCGCTCCTGCCTGAACATGGGAAAGAGCTTCCGCCCTCAACAACTTCAACGTCTCGTCGTTGTCCACATCCTCCCCTTTTATCACACCACAATGGCCATGATCGGTATATTCACACATACACACATCGGTGATGATGGTCAAACCGGGCACCTGCTTTTTAATGGCACGAATCGTCTCCTGAATAATACCGGTATCGCAGTAAGCATCGCTGCCCATGCTGTCCTTGTACTCAGGGATACCAAACAGAATGACCGCTGGAATACCGAGGTCATAAACCTCCTGCGCCTCAGCAACTATATTATTTATCGACTGCTGATAGATCCCCGGCATGGATGGAATCTCTTTTTTTATATTTTCACCAAAGGCGCTGAACATTGGATAAATCAGATCATCTACCCGTAAAAAAGTTTCTCGCACCATACGGCGGATATTATCGTTGCGCCGCATACGCCGAGCACGATATTCTGGAAAAAACATGGCGGTCTCCTTTTTGATTTTAAGCAGTCTTTGGGCTAAATTGGCAAGCAAGTAATATTTTCAAGGCACTGTTATCAATTATAATAATTGACCAACGCCGTAACCAGCCCCTCAAGGGTATATTCCTGAGCCTCAACAGCCACGGTTAACCCCAGCCGCTGTGCCGTTGCAGTGGTCAGCGGTCCAATTGACGCCAGCACAGTATCGGCGACCAGGTGCTGCGCCCCTGGTCCAAGAGCGGCAATAAAATTCTCCACGCTCGACGATGAAGTGAATGTTATCACATCCACCTGATGTCTACGCACCAGTTCGACAATGCGATCTTTACCGGCAACAGCAGGCAAGGTATCGTACGCAATGGGATCATCCACAATAGCACCAGCAGCCTGTAATTGCGTCGGTATAATATCGCGAGCCAACCCCGCACGTGGATAAAGGATGCGGTTACCAGCCACATGGCGTTTAAGCAATAGCTCAACCACCGCTTCAGCGCGGTAGCTTTCTGGTTGCAGATCATTGCTGGGACCAAGTTTTTGCAGCGCCTGCGCAGTTTTCGGACCGACGCATACCCACTTCGGTTTTGTCTGCGTCGATGCAGCCGTCAAGATATCCGTCCTGCCCAAATATTGCAGACGCTGATGAACAGCAGTAACAGCATTTACCGAAGTGAGAATAATATATTGATACTGAGCTAAGTTAGTTAATGCCCTATCAAGGGGTTCCCAACTGGATGGTGGCACAATTTCCAACAAAGGCACAGCCTCGGTTGTTGCACCACGTTCGTGTAACAAGCGCACAAAAGAAGCACACTGATGCGCAGCCCTTGTCACCAGTATTCTCTTCCCTGCCAGCGCATCTTCTACTCCATACGCCATCACCGGCTAAACGCTCTCAACATCTTTGAGTTTCCCTTCTGGAGCATCAATCTCCAGCTCAAACAACCGCTGCAGGGCATCAACATACTGCTGAGCGCCATCATCCTTTTGTGCCAATTTCAATACCTTAGTAGGAGGATGTAATATCTTATTCATCAGTGCCGAACTCATGGCAATAATCGCTTTACGATCATCTTCATTTAAATGTTTCAGCTGACTGAAAGTTTTATCAAGTTCCTGTTGACGCAACTCATCAACCTTGCGACGCAGAGAAACAATGGTAGGTACCACGTCTAATCCAGCCATCCAGCTCTGAAATTGGCCAATCTCATATTCAATAATCAGATGGGCTGACGCAGCCTCTTTATGCCGCTCTTTAAGGTTAGCATTAACCACCCCCTGCAAATCATCAACATCATAAAGGTAAACATTGTTAATATCATTAACGCGAGGATCAATATCACGTGGTACGGCAATATCAATAAAAAACATTGGTCGGTTTTTGCGTAGACGCAGAGCGCTGGTTACCTGCTCAACCCCAACAATAAAATTGGAGGCTCCTGTTGAGGACAGCACGATATCCGCTTGATGGAGTTGATCTTTGAAATTTTCAAATAAAACAGGATGACCGGAAAACTCATTTGCCAGTTTTTCTGCCCGAGCAAAGGTGCGATTGGTAACCAATACTCGATTTACACCATTGTTAATAAAATGTTTGGCTGCCAACTCACACATCTCGCCAGCACCAACCAACATAACCGTCTTACCCTCGACGCTACCAAATATTTTACGCGCTAACTCAACAGCGGCAAAAGATACCGACACCGCGTTACCAGCGATGTTGGTTTCGGTGCGCACCCGCTTAGCCACCGAAAAAGCTTTGTGCAAAAATCGGTTCAAGATCAAGCCGACACTCTTGAATTCAGCCGCATAGCCATAGGCAGTCTTAATTTGACCCAAGATTTGCGGTTCACCGATCACCATTGAGTCAAGGCTTGATGCCACCTCAAAAACGTGGCGAATAGCCTCTTCACCATGCTTGGTATACAGATGTTTTTCCAGTTGAGCAAAATCGAGGTTATGATAGTCCGCAAGAAACTGTTTCAGCTGTGCCAGTGCGGCATCTGTCGCATTGGTAGCTGCATACAACTCAACTCTATTGCAGGTGGAAACAATTACAGCTTCAGCTACATCCGGCAACTCGCATATTTGCTCCAGCGGCTGTTGCATATTTTCGGGAGCAAAGGCCACCGTTTCGCGCACCGCCACCGGTGCAGTTTTATGACTTAATCCAACAACAATAATATCCATATTTAAAATCCGCGAGAAACTCGCTATTTAATGCAGTTCAAGATAAATACCTGTAAATACCACAGCCTAGCCCGTCATGGAGCTATAACTATGCAAGCCAGGCAATAACAGGTTAACCCCAAGGAAAGTAAATAACAAAAACACAAAGCCGACAATTGCCAGGATCGCTGCCCGCCGTCCACGCCAGCCCGTAGTTAAACGCCCATGCAATAATGCCGCATACAAAAACCAGGTAATTAAAGCCCAAGTTTCTTTCGGATCCCAACTCCAGTAGGTTCCCCAAGCACTTTCAGCCCACACCGCACCCGAGACAATGCCCATTGTCATCAACGGAAAACCCAAAGTGAGGCAGCGATAGTTGATATTGTCGAGAGTATCTAAAGATGGCAGACGATGGTACAAGGCAGAAAAATTCTTACTTTTCAACATCCGTTCTTGCAACAAATAAAAAACCCCGGCAACAAAGGCAACGGTAAATACCGCATTGCCCAAAAAAGCCAACCCAATATGAATAGGCAACCACAAGCTGTCCAAAGCCGGATTAAGGGACTGAATCCCCATGGGCATCAAGCTACCAAACAACATCAATATCAGAACAATAGTGCTGGTAGTTGCCGCCAGTACCGCCATACGCAAGCGGCGATCGATCACCAAAAAAGTACCTGCCAGTGTCCAGGCAAAAAACGACAACGATTCATGTAAATTAGTTACCGGCGTGTAACCAGCTTCGTAAAAGCGCATAATAAGCGTTAGCGTATGACCTGCAAACGCTACCACTAACACCCTGCGTGCCCAATTATCACCATTTGGTTTATTTACCACCACACTAACCATATACAGCAGCGTAGTAATCCCATACAGCAACAATGTCAGCTTAAACAACATTATGTTCACGACCATAATATCCCTTCGGTTCCCATAATATCTAACTCAATAAATTGAGGGAGATCAACACTCCGCGCCATCCCCATCGACCAAACCGGCATTCTAGGCGCGCAAACAAATCACTGTCAATGGTTTTCCGGAGCAATTAACGCCTAAGAACCACATCAACAATCACAACAATCAAGTTAAAAACCAAACAGCTCAGCCTCAACCATTTCGCACAGCACTAAACCGAGAAACAGCACCGCTTCTACGCCGCGTGCCGGCGCTGATGAGACAATAGGAAACATTAAGTCTGGATTCTCTTTTTTCCAGCTATTTTCATCGGCATAACTAATCACCGCGGTGTTGCAATCAAGCTGAATTGCACTCTTCAATGCCGCCATCAATGCCGCATCCGCCGAGCTATCGAGAATAAGAACATGATCCCCAACACTTGCCTGAGCAGCCAATTGACAATCAAAAAACTGCTCATAATTACCATCAGAACTCATGGTTGCAGCCAGACCATAGTTGTGATCCAGCGTCACCACCGGCAGTGATGGTCGCTCAACCTCCAACCGATAGAGAAAAGCATTGTTCAAGGTTGCAGCTACTCCGGCCAAGAAACCACTGGCAACAATAATCAATTTTTGCCCAGAAGCAAGGGCTTCAGCCAAGGTTTTAGCATATCCTTCCAGCCTATCGGCATTAATAGCCAAAGACTGCTCCAGGGTTTCGCTATGATCCTGATACAGTGTAAAAAGTTTACTTTCTGACATAGCTCTGATAGCCTTTATAAAATTCTATAGATAATAGCGTAAGCACTTATAAAAATTACTTTTGAAATGGGAACTGCCAAAACTATCCTATAACTTAAGTACTATGCTCTCAACTTGGGGGGTTGACATTGCAATAACAACATATTAAAAGCGATAATTTTATTTGGCTCGTTTTTACCATAACCCAAGAAAAAAGACACTATATCAACCTAGACATGTGTTTAATAACCCCTATATTGAAAGGATTTTTCTAATGGCAAGCGACAATGTTCTTGAGTTCACTGACAGTAATTTTGAAACTGAAGTTATAAACTCCAGCACCCCTGTTTTAGTAGATTTCTGGGCAACATGGTGTGCACCATGTAAAGCCATAGCGCCAACAATTGACACCGTCGCCGACGAGTACGGAGAAAAAGTCAAGATCGGCAAAGTAAATGTCGATGACAACCCTGACACTCCGGGCAAATTCGGGGTCCGCGGCATTCCAACTTTAATCCTGTTCAAGGACGGTCAAGTCATTGACCAACTAGTCGGCGCTGTTTCTAAAAGTCAACTTGAAGAACTGATCAACAAAGCGCTGTAAACTGTAAAGTAAAATTTATGATAAAACCCGATCAACACCAGCCACAAACACCTCTGACTGGAGATCGGGCTTTTTCATACCAGCCTTAATTCAAACATGCCAAAAACACAACTTAATCGTTAGCAATTTCACTACCAGCACGCAAACAACGAAAAATCTGGCGATAATTTTTTTTATCATCAGCTCCGTGATATCTATCCAACAAGCGCCTTAACTCCAACATATCTATCGCTGCAAACAATTCAGCTACCTGTTCCAGAGCCTGCTGGCGTGTGCTTGGCTCACACAACTGATCCCGTAGTCGCTCCAACTGATGATTAAGCCGACGTTCATCACGCTGCTGCTGATGCTCCCCAGCAACAAAAGCACGCAACTGCTCCGCAGCCTCAAGATCACGGCGCAACATCCCTGCAACAAATTTCAACTGGCGTTTGCGCGCACCATGGCCCTTAGTTGCCCGTGCCTTAGTCAATTCTGCCAAAACATCTGTGTGAGTTGGCAGGCGATTAAATTCGGCAGCAGACAATTCAACCAAGGCAAGAGCCAGATGTTCAACCTCCTTGGCCTCACGTTTACGCGCTGAGCGGCTAGGTGTCGAAGGCTGTTCCTTGTCGCCACACTCTTCATCAGAAAAATTCAGATGTTCCCCTTTTACCACCATCAAAACTCCTTACGACTATCAAGCAACATGGTCACCGGACCATCATTAACCAGCTCAACCTGCATATCGGCCTGAAATACACCACAGGCCACATCAACTCCACGCGCACGAACCTGTTCGACGAAAAAATCGTATAATTGTCTGGCAATTGGAGCCACTGCCGCCTGAGAAAAACCTGGTCGCCGACCCTTACGACAATCCGCCAGCAAAGTAAATTGCGACACCGCCAACACTTCGCCAGAGGTTTGTGCCAACGACAAGTTCATCTTGCCAGCATCATCCTCAAAAATACGCAAATTTATTATTCTATCGGCTAAATAACTCGCGTCCTGCTCACTGTCACCATCGGCAACCCCAAGCAGCACCACTACACCACGCTCTATAGCACCACTTACACGATCCTCTACCGTAACCTGAGCTCGACTTACCCGCTGAATTACCGCTCTCATTATTTTTCCATCCACCCCTGGATAACTGATCCCACTTGCTCAACACAATCAACTACGGCATCCAGCTGCTTCCCGTCTACCGCAGTAGCAAAAGCATGTTCTGAACTTTTATCCGACACGGGTACCCCAGCGGCGCATGTTCTCACCAAAATGGTTTTCATTCCTAACTGTGCCGCAGTCTCCAGATTGTCCAATGAGTCTTCAACCATAACACACCGCTCTCCAGTTAACCCCGTGGAGTTAAGTACTACATCGTAGGGTTTACGGTTAGGCTTGGGGATATAATCTCCACAGCGGATATCAAAAATATGTTCAAAACAATCATCGATATTCAGGCAGTTAAGCACTCGGCAAGCATGATCGTAACTGCCGTTGGTAAAAACAAACTTGCGCTGAGGCAGTTCTTGCAACATGGTACGCAGAGGGAGGTTATGCTGCAAACGGCTGGAGACATCGATGTCATGCACATAGTTGAGGTAATCCTCGGGATCAACGGCGTATTCACGTATCAATCCCTGCAAAGTTACCCCATATTGTCGCCAATAACGACGGCGCAGAATATCAACATCCTCAGCCGCGATTCCAACCATGTGATGCATGTAATAATTTATACGAACATCGATCAAACTGAACAGCGCCCGTTCAGAACCGTAGAGAGTATTATCGAGGTCAAACAATATCGCCCGCATATACTAAACCTGCTTCTCAGGCCACTGACCGCTGAACACTTCTGTCGCTGGACCAGTCATATAAATGACTCCTGCTTCGGAATACTCCATCTCCAGGTCACCACCACGCAGATGGTTGACAATCCTGCGCTCAGTATATCCAGCTAAAAAGCTGGCAACGGTAACGGCGGAAGAGCCTGTTCCACAGGCAAGAGTTTCACCGGCGCCACGCTCCCAAGTTCGTTGACACACTTCATTTCTTGAAACAATTTGAACAAATTCAACATTTATCCGCTGCGGAAACTGGGGATGGTTTTCCAACTGCTCTCCCCATTGGTGCACATCAAAGTTATCCACGTCATCAACGAATACCACACAGTGTGGATTGCCGACAGAGAGGCAACTCACCTTAAAATTTCGCCCGCCAACCTCCAACTCAACACCTAAGGCATTGCTATCAGCATCACCCAACATCGGAATTTTACCACGCTGCAAGCGTGGTTCGCCCATATCTACCCGTACCCGTTCAACCAAATCGTGTGCGTCGGTAAAAAGCTGCAATGCCAACACGCCGGAGTTGGTTTCGATATGGAGATGATCGCGGTGGGCAATACCGTGGTCGTAAACATATTTAGCAACACAGCGCACTCCGTTGCCACACATCTCCGCTTCGCTGCCATCGGCGTTAAAGATTCTCATTCTGGCATCAGCACACCCAGATGGCAAAATAAGGATCAGACCGTCTGAACCAACTCCGAAGTTGCGCGAACTGACCTCACGAGCCAATCGAGCAGGGTCATCAACGCACTGGTTGAAACAATCGACATAAACATAATCATTTCCGGCGCCATGCATTTTAACGAACTTCATCCCGCTATCTCCCGTAGTCGAATTTTCATTTTCAGGCTGCTCACATCACTAGGGGCTATCGACAGGCTCCTACAGCTCTGACTTTATCTCGTCGCCAAGTTCCTCAAGCGCAACATCTTCCCTCATCGGTGACACCAATTTACTTACAGCTACCACCTGCGTCCCTGCTACACGATCATTCCAGCCACGACCGGCGGAATCAAATATAATAGTCAAATAACCGTAGCCAACGCATAACAGAGCCAATATTCCTCCAGCTGAGCGCAGCAGCGCCTGACTAATTGTCGGAGGATTCCCATCCTCATCAACCACTTGAAAGCCTAACAGCATCTTGCCAAGAGTTTGCCCATAACAACAGTGCAACAAGGTAAAATAACTTATGATAATGGTAACCGCCAAGAAGTAATAGCAAATACGCATGGCTGTTTGAGCAAACAAATAATCGGTAAACACATTAACAGGCTGATGTGCTACCCACGCACCAACTAAAACAAATGCGTACCAGATCTCCACCATCACCATATAATCCAGTACCGTTGCCAAAATACGGCGAAGTAATGGCACACGATCACTAGCGCCGGTTATTGCTGAGACCGAACACTGTTCTTTTTCATCAACAGGCTGTGCGTTCTCGTCCAAGTGCAAGAAAAAGGGGGTGTGATCATCTGGTTCCAGTAGAAATTGGGGGAAAGGTTTTACTTTTTTTTCTGCCGCAGCATCTTGTTGCAAACCCACTTGACCATAAACTGATTTTTCAGCAGATACTTCTGTAGTTACCTCCATAGTGGCTGCCATCTTAGACCGTTCAGGCAACTGTAGCGGGCGCAACATAGCACCACACTTTTTACAGCGCTTTAAAGCTTCATAGCTGTTATACCCACATTGAGGACAGCGCATAGAACCATTTATACCTAAATCGGAGGGGTCAGATGATGCTCCGGCAACAGATCGAAATCGCCATATTGAAATTGTAAAATTGCAGCAATGGTCAATCCAGCAGTTTCAGTACGCAAAATGCGTGGCCCCATACTGACCGGAATAAAACCACTTTTCTGCGCCACGTCGACCTCGGCGCTGGTTAAACCACCTTCGGGACCAATAAAAACAGCCACACCAGCAGGGGTATTAGACGGCAGCACAGTTTTTAGGGGCCGAGTGCCTTGTTCCCACAATAACAATTTTAATTCGGCATTACTCTGAGCCAAACCATGAGCAACGGCGGCAGGCCTCTCAACGCAGGGCAGCCACGCCCGTTGTGATTGGCGAGCGGCCTCATTGACAATGCGCTGCCAGCGTTCCATCTTGCGATCCAGCTTATGTCCCGGCACCTTAAATTGACTGCGTTCCGTCACCAACGGATAAAACCTGGACACACCAAGTTCTGTATTTTTTTGCAACACCAGCTCAAATTTATCACCACCAGGCAATCCCTGAAATAATTCCACAGGCAAAGCAGTTTGCTCATTAAAACTACACTCGTTGACGACTGCCACTACATCACCGTCGAGCCGCGCAAGAGAGCAACGACAGCAGCTACCTTGACCATCGCCGAGCAATAATTCACTACCCTTTGCTAAACGCAGCACAGTTTTAACATGATGACGAACCTCTTTAGGAAGAATAATTTCATCACCAACAGCAACCTGACACAACAAACTCTGTAAACGCTCAAGTAGCGGCACCGCCAAACGGATATTTTCCTCTGCCAGTATATTGGCCAGAATTACATCAAAATCGTACCCCAACTCTTCGAGCAAACTATCTGTAACGCTAATTACTTCTTCGCAGCCATTCTGAATAATATTTTCTCGCGCAGTAACACAAGCCTGAGGATCAATATCGCAAGCAACCACCTCTTGTGCTCCCAACGCCGCCGCTGCGATTGCCAATATTCCAGAACCAGTTCCTACATCCAGCACCCGTCTAGGCGCTGCACATCCTGCCTCAGCGACAAACAATTGCGCCAGCATCTGCAAACATAAATGGGTTGTCCCATGTGTTCCGGTACCAAATGCCATACCGGGGTCAAGGGTAACCACCACATCATCTGCTTTCGGTGTGTATTCCTCCCAGCTCGGCTTTATAATCAACCTGGAACCAATATGAGTGGTGCTAAAATGTTGCTTCCAATCCTCCGCCCAATCCTGTTGGCCGATCTCACCAACTCGAATATCCACCTTATCTAACTGCGGAAACTCATAAGACATACCCCGAAGACAATCCATAATTTGCAGGCGCAGCATCGGCATGTTTACGCCAGCGGCAAAGTAAGCCTTGACGGTAAAACTATCACCATCGGTTTCATCCGGGTCTGGAGGAATAAACGTATCCAGATCACGCTCTTCAACAACTACACCGACGCTGCCAAGATCATTGAGGTGATAGCAGAGTAAATCGGCAGCAGCGACAGGGACATCTATCAATATTTCGTACCATTTTTCAGTCATTGCGCTTGTGTAACAAAGCTACCCGATAAAGGCAATAAAAAACCTTGACAACAACCTAACCATTAGGCTTATATTCTTACGCACCACTAATGAGTACAAATACCGTACATGATGCAAAAATACCATATTGCAGCAACTTTAAACAGAATAGTCTACTGAGCAGCAAAGTCTTCAATAGATATCTATCCGGCATAGCTAAGAATTTTTGATATGTCACAAAATTGAGCTTGCAGTTCTAACAATAAATGATAGAGTCAATAATATTAGTCTAATGAAGGCAAATATTCAGAACAGCCTCGATAACAATGGAGCAGAAACTAACCGGCATGGCAACCAAAAGTATTTTTCTTTTGTCAGATGCTACAGGTGAAACAGCCGAAAACCTAGTCAATGCGGCGTTAACACAGTTTGGCGATGTTTCTGTCCAGCTGAATCGGATTAGCAATGTACGCACAAAGAATCATGTTTATGAAGCTCTTGATGCAGCAGCGACAGAACATGCGCTAGTTATTTTTACCATTGTTAATCGTGAATTATCACGACTGGTTCATGACGAATGTGAAGCGCTAGGATTAACAAATGTGGACATTCTGACACCAACGCTATTACGCTGCTCGGAATTCTTAGGTCAAACACCAAACGAAACTCCGGGGCTACTACACGGTGTCGACGATGAGTATTTCCGCCGCATCGACGCTATTGAGTTTACCGTGCGCAATGATGACGGCCAAGAGACACGCTTCTTGAATAATGCAGATATTGTTCTGGTTGGAGTTTCGCGTACCAGTAAGACACCGCTGTCTATATATCTGGCACATCGTGGCTGGAAGGTGGCAAATATTCCACTGGTCAGCGGAATAGATCCACCGCAAGAGTTGTTACAACTGGAGCACAAAAGAGTTGTTGGGCTGCTGATTAATCCCGAACGGTTAGTGGAATTACGCGCATCACGTTTGCGCAATCTGGGGCAGGATCCTCGCACTGCGTATGCCGACTTTGAACAGGTTGAAACAGAGCTAAAACAAGCTAAAACTTTTTTTCGCAAACAAAAATGGGCGATAGTAAATGTCACCGGCAAAGCTGTGGAAGAAACCGCCAATGAAGTTCTGATCAAATTAAAACTTAAATAATAGATAACAAAATACAGCAATACCGAACATTGCAATCATCGTCATAGTCAAAAATATTTAGCTAATATTTAAAAACGTTCACTACGTTTACATTCTTACATTCAGATAAAGGAGATAAAGACAAATGAACATCCTGGTCGTAGAAGACGAAAAGAAAGTCGCCAGCTTTATTCAGCGCGGTCTTGAAGAGGAAGGTTTTACCGTAGAAATAGCCGTTAATGGCGAAGAGGGATCGGAAAAAGCAGAATCAAACCATTATGACTTGATCCTCCTGGACATTATGTTACCTAAAAAAGATGGTCTCACCGTTCTTAAAGAACTGCGTGCCAAAGAGATAAACACCCCAGTTTTGTGCCTGACTGCCAAAGACAGCGTAGAGGATATTGTCGCCGGACTGGATAGCGGCAGCGACGACTACCTGACCAAACCTTTCGCCTTTGCGGAACTGTTGGCACGGGTGAAAGCGCTGGTACGTCGTGGCGCACAAGATCGTGGTGCCGAAGTATTCTTCGCTGATCTGCGCCTTGATCCGGTAACCCACAAAGTATGGCGCGGAGAAAAAGAGATCGACCTGACTACCAAGGAATATGGTTTGCTCGAATATTTCATGCGTAATCCTAATCAGGTGCTAACACGGGCAATGATTGCCGAACATGTATGGGACTACACCTTTGATTCATTCACAAACATCATAGATGTCTACGTAAACTATCTACGTAAAAAAGTTGATAAAGATCACAGTAAAAAACTTATCCACACCATTCGCGGTGTCGGCTACGTCCTTAAGGAGGACTAATTGCTGTCATATTCGGCAAATTCTCGCCTAATAATCAGTTTCATCTTGGCGCTGGCTGTCATATCGACGGTCAGCGCCCTGCTGTGTTACACCTATTTTATTGGACTGGAATCACTAGAACCAGGTTCGACACTCTACAACTATTCCTCGCAAATCAAACTGTTAATAATCGCTTTGTTTCCAACACAATTATTGGTGGCAATGCTCCTGTTTCGGCATCAAGTACATAAGTGCTTGCTTCCACTACATGTTTTAACGCAAAAGTGTGCCAGAATAAACATCCACAACCTTAACATGCGTCTGACTTCGATAGGAGACAGTGCCGAAAGCGATCAGTTTGTCGCAGCGTGTAATGACATGCTCGAACGCCTGGAAACCGGCGCCAAGCGAATGCGACAATTTTCCGGCGACGCTTCACACGAACTACGCACCCCCCTCACCATATTGCGCGGCGAAACGGAAGTAGCGCTGCGTTGGGCAAAAGACAGTGATGAGTTCCGTGCTGCCATGAATTCAAACATGGAAGAGATCGATCGCATGGGGAGGATCATAGAAGATCTGCTCACCATCGCCAAAAGCGAGTCCGGCGATCTACCCCTTTCAATTAAACAGACAAGCCTAACTGATCTGCTTCAGGAGATCTATCTGCAAGGGAGAACTTTGGCGCAAGATAAACAGCTTGAACTGAATCTGGTTCACCATGCCAGCAATGAAATAATCATCTATGGTGACGATCTGCGTCTGCGTCAGATGTTCCTTAATCTTTTAACCAACGCAATTCACTACACCAATGAACACGGCGAAGTGACCATTGAAGCCGATCAGGACGAAGAAAACGCCATTGTTACTATCAGTGATACCGGGATTGGTATCAGCGCAGAACATCTACCCTACATATTCGAACGTTTTTACCGCACTGACGAAGATAGAAACCGCTCAACAGGCGGCACAGGATTAGGATTGGCGATAGTAAAATGGATTGTCGAAACCCATGCCGGAACAATTGAAGTAAACTCCACAAAAGGGGTGGGCAGCCACTTCAAAGTAACGCTCCCTATAGCTGGTCCACCGACACCAATACACTAAGACTATCCACTAAACTTCTGACCATAAAATTTCTGGACCTACACTATGAAACCGATAAACAGTATCTGCGCATTTGTTACCGCTCTCAGCCTGCTCCCTACCTTGGTATGGAGCCAGGTACCAAATTTCGTAGCTTTAAGCAAACAATTAAAGCCAGCGGTGGTCAACATCAGTAGTTCAAAAAAAGGGCACAATCCTTCAGGTCTGGATAATGGCACCGATAAAAACAATTTTTTTGATCAGTTTTTTAACACATTTCTCGGCGACAAGAGAACGGAGTCCCTTGGATCCGGTTTCCTTATTTCCAGCGATGGTTACATTCTCACCAACGACCATGTTGTCGATAATGCCAGCGAAATAAAAGTTCAACTCGCCGGAGGCGAAACCTATCCCGCCACATTGAAAGGAATTGATCGAAACCTTGATTTAGCCTTAGTTAAAATAGAATCAAACAAAACGTTGCCAACGGTGAAATTGGGCAACAGCAGTAAACTGGAAACTGGCGAGTGGGTTATAGCTATCGGCAACCCTTTCGGACTAGAGCAAACCGTTACCGTCGGTATAGTCTCCGCCAAGGGGCGAGTTATTGACGCCGCACCTTATGACAATCTCATCCAGACCGACGCCTCAATAAATCCCGGCAACTCAGGCGGTCCACTATTCAACAGCCACGGTGAAGTTGTGGGAATTAATACCGCTATTGTTGCCGGCGGACAAGGGATCGGCTTTGCCATCCCCATCGACACAGCAAAAAGTATTTTACCTCAGCTAAAACAAACGGGTCACGTACAGCGTGGCTGGCTGGGGATAACTATACAGAAGGTTTCAGAGGATCTGGCAACGTCCTTTAAAATTGCCAACGCAGCAGGCGCATTGATAACCTCGGTTGTCCATGACTCGCCAGCAGACCATGCGCAACTGCTTCGAGGCGACATAATAGTCACCTTTAACAACATCAAAATAAACTCCATCAGCGATCTTCCCAAGATATTGAACAGCGTCGCCATCGGCGATCAGGTCGAGATCTCCATCTTTCGCAATGGCGAAAAAATCGAGCGCATCATAAAAGTTGAACCAAACCATGGCGACGCTAAAAATATTACTCCTACCACAATTGCCAACCCCCTTGGAGCAACAACAATGGAGATCACCTTCGAGTTGCAAGAACGTCTTGGACTACTGGCTAACAGTGGCATAGTTATCACATCAGTTCAGGAACATGGCGCTGCAAATCAAGCTAAATTACAACCCGGCGACGTAATCATCGAATTCAACGATCAACCTGTCGCCAGCAAAAGCGATCTGGAAAAGTACCTATCCAAACATCGCAAAGTAGACCGGCTATTAATCCAGCGCGGAGAGGGGCTATTTTTCGCCACCATGCGCCTACCATAAATGGTGATCACTCTTAATTGCCACCTTTGACACGAACGTTAACGTGACAAAGAAGCTCTGTGCATTAGCACAGTGTTTTCTGGCACACCCTGTGTTAGCTTTCGAGCTATGCGTATCAAACTTAAACACCAGATATTAATGGCTCCAGCAGCGGTATTGCTGATAATGGGTCTGTTATTAATTTTTCTACAATACACTTACTGGGACCTGTCGGTTCAACGACACGAAGCCAACCGGCTGGGCAAAGCATTTATCGCCCTGGCTGAAGCCGACCTGGCCGCCAAACGTATCCATGCCCTCTCTTTGGCTCTAAGCAAGAATCTCCTTGTCAATGTCCCTCGCATAGATGAAGTTGAGCAACTGTATTGGCATCTAGCCAACGCAGTAAACCACACCATCGAATTGTTGGACATACCAACAGAAACGGCAAATACACTCCGCACAGAATTAGAGCACCTAGACCCGACAGCAGGAATTGATCCCGATCGTTTCCTAACAACACTGCAGGAGATGCGTCCCCACCTCATTTTATTAATAGATAATGCGCGCAGCCAACGGAGCCGTTTTAAAAATTTACGCAATAAAAACATGGATGAACTGGTTGCCAGAACAGCGCTGGTATCGTTAATCGTTTTGAGTGCTGCCATTGTGCTAGGAATATTTCTATCACTGTTCTTCGCTCGGCGCATTCTACGACGAATACAAACCATATCCACCAGCGCCAGCTGTCTATTGCGTGGCGAGTGTGAATTGACCTGCACGCCAACAACCATAAGCGACGAACTCGACGATTTAAGTGCCTCCCTCGCCAACATGTCTGACAAATTAATCAGGGTTGTAGGTGCTGAAAAGCTGTTAGAAGGAGCAGAAGAAGAGAGACGACGCATCGCCCGTGATCTCCACGATCAAACCCTGTCAGATCTTTCCAATATCTTGCGCGACATACAGGATTTAAAACAAAAAGATTGTGCCAGCATCGCGCCTCGACTCGAAGCCGAGCTGCAAAGAGCAATAAACAATCTACGCGAAGTGATGGATGATCTGCACCCGCAGACGCTTGATGTTCTCGGTTTAGACGCTGCTATTGAATCTCACATAGAGGGGCATCAAAATGGCAGCGATCACCACATTGACAGCAACTACTACGCATCAGGAAACACCGAGGAGTTACAACTGAACAAAACGGTGCAACTGCAATTGTATCGCATCATCATTGAAGCCATTCACAACGTTTACAAGCATTCCGGTGCCAGCCGCTATGAAGTTAATCTTGATTACAACCAAAACCAACTTAGAATATCTGTTGAAGACAACGGCAGCGGATTCGACCTATCTAAGGAATCATTAGGGCGTGGCTTACATAACATTAAAGAGCGTGCGCGTACTATTGGAGCCGAAGTAAGCTGGAAACCTTCCCGTTTTTCCTCCGGCACCCGTTTTGAAGTAGTTCTTAATATCGAACCAAAACAGAATGAAAACTATTCGTAATTAAAAACCTATCCAAAGAAGAAAAGTAGAGATGTTCTTATATGCAATGTCACTACATATTCAACAAAGGGTAAAGCCAATGTCAACTATTTCAGTTATTATTGCCGAAGACAACCCCAAGGATTTTGAATTTCTGGAGCAATTACTTAATGATTGCGATATGGCTCAGTTTGATATAAGCCGCGCAGCTAATGGACAAGCTGCACTGGAAATGGCTCTTGAGATTGATCAACCACTAGTTATCAGCGATATTCAGATGCCGGAGATTAACGGTATTGATTTTGCTAAAGCGTTGTGGGCTCAAAAACCCCAGGCGCGCATCGTATTCTGGAGTCAGTTCAAAGATGAGATGTATGTGCGCTCTTTACTGAAAATAGTGCCGCCGGAAACAGTCTATGGCTACATCCTCAAATCCAATAGCAAAAGTCGTATCGCCTCAGCGGTGGTCACTGTATTGCTCGACGAACAATGCTGGATAGACCCAGAGGTGCGCAAGGTTCAGGGTAGAACTGGCCACAGCCAGACAGCACTATCCGACATTGAATTCGAAGCGTTGATCGACATCTCCCTCGGCTTAACCGACAATCTGATCGCGCAGCGCCGCTACCTGTCGAGACGCGGGGTGCAGAGCAGGCTCAATTCTCTATATAATAAGCTATGTATCGACCAGGAGCAGTTTCAGACCGAAAAAGTAGGCGACGCTTTTAATCCACGCAACCGCGCCGTAGCTGTTGCCACCCATCGTGGGCTGATCAATCCTTTTGAACTTGAGCATGAAGAAACCGAGCTACAACTCTGGCTCACCCAGTTCAAAAAACGTAACAAAATAAACGAGTAGACAAAAAACCCCATCCGAAAACAAGAACTCAGCTGATTCGGATGGGGATGATACCTACCCCATTTCATCTTTCATTAACGACATAACCCCACAACATAGCTTCAACTATTCAGACAAGATAGTCACCTGAACAACATTTTCTTTCCTGATTAGCGACCCCCACCCTGCGGGAGAATTTTCATAAAATAACTACAGGAGGGATTTAAACCGCGAAGCTCTTGATTTTGCGAACAATTCGCGAATAAATTTGCTCCTACGGTAAAGCGGAAGATCAGTGCTAATAAGGATTTCTTTTTTTCGTTTCATCTCCTGATACACAGTTGTATCGCTCTTTCATTAGCGGTATAATCCGCCGTTTTTAAATTTTTATTACGTCTGCAATTTTTATGCACACAAACAGGAAGGGTACCATGAACAAAACTGCCGCGTTTTTGTTAAGCCTGATCACGTTGACTTTGCTGTCATTTACAGGATCCGCTCTAGCCGAAGATTCTGAGAGTTATTTCTCTAAGACAGAACTGCAACTTCACCTCGATTTAGACCGCGAACCGTATCTGGGAGAGGGAATTTTTACCGCAACCCTAGAGCACTTTTCAGAATGGAAATATGGCGACAATTTCTTTTTCATAGATGATGAAGGTCAGCCCAAGTACAGCTCGAAAAGTGAAGATATCTATTACGAAATTGCCCCCCGTTTAAGTTTAGATCGTATTTTGGGCAGCAAGGTTATGCCACTGGATATTCTCGGCGAAACCTATGTTACCGTCCAATACAACGAAGGCAACGAAGATTTCATCAACCGCGTATGGTTGTCTGGTCTCTCCTTCGATTTCAACTTTCAACCAAACTACGGCTTTTCCAATTTCAGCATACTGCTGCGTCATGAAAAAAAACAGGACGTCGCCTTTCAACTTACCTATGTTTGGGGGCAACCTTTCGAGCTGTTCGGCTTGCAATTTTCTACCCAAGGTTTTGCGGATTACTGGAAAAATGACAGCCATTACGTGTTTTTGACCGAGCCGCAACTGCGTTTTCACCTTTCCAACCTGTTCGGCAACGACAACATGATGAGCAGCGCGGTGATCGGCACCGAAGTTGAGATCAGCCATGACTTTTTCGGTGAAGATGCCGACTGGGAAGTGAACCCTACCATCTTCTTTGCCATCTCATTTTAGAACACATAGAATTATATGAGCGCATAAAACCATCTGAATAAAAAAGCCCTGCAATGACTCAATTGCGGGGCTTTTTTATTCCTGTAAAACAATACACAGGGTCAACCACACCAATTCGGCAACAAAACTGTTCTAGTATATGTTATGTTCAATGTATGTTTGTTTTCCACTGTTTTTTACCTTGAATCTGTGCTCAACCTGCTATCCACAGGTCAACAAACCAACTATCCACTCAAAAACACCGATTCAAATAAAGAGAGTAACGATAATGTATAAATATCTATTTGGTCCCGTACCATCAAGACGGTTAGGAATGTCGTTGGGTGTAGACTTAGTACCGTTGAAAGTATGCTCCCTCGACTGTGTATATTGTGAAGTTGGTAAAACTACAAAGCTGACCATCGACAGAAAAGAATATATTCCATACTCCGTAATCGTTCAGGAATTAACACATTATTTCGAAAATAACCCCGACCCAGACTACATCACTTTTTCTGGATCTGGCGAACCTACGCTGAACATCAGAATAGGTGATGTGATTAATTTCATAAAACAGCACAGACCTAACATTCCCGTCGCAGTTTTAACCAACGGCACCCTGCTATACGATGATGAAGTCAAAAAAGAGTTGATGGCTGCCGACCTTGTCCTTCCCTCATTAGATGCAGCTACGCCAGATGTATTTGAAAAAATAAATCGCCCAACCTCCACTCTCGATTTCGGGAAATATCTACAAGGACTGGTAGATTTCGCCCAACAGTTCACCGGGAAGATATGGCTTGAAGTCTTTATCCTTCCAGATTACAACGACAGCTCCGAGGAGATAGCCCGAATGGGCAAAATCATCCAGCGGATAAAATCGGAGTCGGTGCAGATAAACACCCTAGACAGGCCGGGCACAGAAACTAATTTGCGCGGAGCAACCAAAAAAGAGCTACAACAGGTGGTTGATCTATTAAATTTGGACAACGTCGAAATAATAGCCAAAGCACCACAAAGGAAAAATATTTTATCCTACCGCGACGATGCAGAAACAGCTATTTTACAGACGATCGCCCGTAGACCATGTACCCTTGAAGATATCGTACAGATCTTGGGGATGCACAGAAGTGAGATAAATAAATATCTCGACGTGTTGGAATCGGAAGATAAAATTGTTTCAGTACAACAGGAACGGGGCAGCTTTTACAAAAAAAGTTAGCTATCACATTCTAAATCACACCAGCTGTGTTTGCTAACCCCACAGTGAGGGTATTAGCAAACACAGCGCACCAAACATAGTTATCTTTAACATAACTGCCAGACACCCTAGCGAAGCCCACGTAAAGGGTGTTGCCGTAGCAGCGAGCTTAATAAGCACACGAAAACTACGGTTTTTTCTGCAACAGCGTCAATATCCCCTGCAACAGTTGCAACGGAGTAGGAGGGCACCCGGGAATTACCGCATCTACCGGAATCACATTTTCCACAGCTCCGCAACTAGCGTAACTCACGCCAAACTCGCCACCGTTGGCAGCGCAATCACCCATCGCAACCACCAGTTTCGGAGCTGGAACAGCAGCGTAAGTACGCTTCAACGCCGCCTGCATATGGCGTGAAACAACACCCGTCACCAGCAACATATCGGCATGACGTGGCGATGCCACAAAGTGGATACCGTAGCGCTCGATATCATAAAAACTGTTATTTACTGCGTGCATCTCCAGTTCACATCCATTACAAGAACCGGCGTCAACCATCCGAATTGCCAAGCTGCCACCAAAGCTAACTGCGATCTCCCGCTGACATGCCTTCCCCAATTTTACCACCTGTTCATCCGCTTCAACAGCCTCGGTGAGATGTCCGGTGCGGCGAATTTTATTCAGAATACTAAGCATACAAAAAACTCCATAAACAATCGGCTTATTACAGATCCTGTCCAGAGTAAGAACCATTTACCGACTTGTTGCATACTGGGAAATCGGGAACGATATTATTGTGGATCAACTCCTCCAACGCCGGCCAGTTGAGCCAACTCGGGTCACGGGGAAAATAGCGCAACACCTTGCCATCAGCATCAAGACGCAAATAAGCAACGATCTCCCCCCGCCATCCCTCGATCAAACCAACACCATCACATTCAGCACCAGTATTATGACAATCGACCATCAACTCTCCGGCAGGCAAGTTCTCCAAAAGATTCTCCAACAAAGTCAAAGAGATCAATATCTCATCACCACGCACACGTGTCCTTTTAGCGACATCACCATCTATATAGGCTGGCACTTCCACTTCCAGGGTATCGTAGGGGGGATATGGTGGAGATAATATTCCGGTGGTGCGCAAACGATCCTGCAATGATGGATACTCCAACAGCATCGGCATAAGTTCTTCCACTTCGGCACGCACCTCAATAATCTCAGCACGCAGTGTCGGCATATAACTTGGATCTATATCACAACACACCCCACCGGGGATTATCCGATCCATGAGCAGGCGATGACCAAAGACAGTGGCATTGTTACGCTGCCAGCGTTCTCGAATTTTACTCCCCTGAACCAACGCAAAGGTAAAACCGACATCGTTACATATAGCCCCAATATCGCCAATATGGTTAGCAATACGCTCCCTCTCAGCCATTATGGCACGCAGGTACAGCGCCCGCGCTGGCACCTCTACCCCCAGCGCCCTCTCCGCCGCCTGACATGCAGCCCAACAATGGCCTACGCTACTGTCACCAGAAATACGCCCAGCAAGACGTGCAAGCCCTGCAAGATCTCGCCCCTCGGCAAGTTTTTCTATCCCTTTGTGTACGTACCCTAGATGCTCTTCGAGATACAACATATCTTCGCCAATAGCCTGAAACCGAAAATGTCCCGGCTCAATTATACCAGCGTGTACCGGTCCAACGGGAACTTCGTATACACCCTCACCCGTAACAGGTTCAAACGTATAAGAGCAATCGGGAGGAGTCTCTGCAGCGGGATTCCCAGCCACAGGAAAATCCTTACGCAGCGGAAATTCCCCCTCAGCCCAACCCTGATGGCGAATCCAGCGCCGTCCATCGGGATGATCTACAAACTGAACACCAAACATATCCTGTAGATGGCGTTCGGGACGGTTGGCGGCTGGGAAATATGGGGTTTGCGATGGCAACCGAGACTGGTTTTCAGACACCATAGTACGCAGCAATATATGCCCGTCGCAACCTGCTATCAGTGATGTCACCAGCAATTGTGGCGAGTGATGTTCACCCCACACCGCCGACCAGCGCAACTCTAAGTCAACCGCCACCCTAGCCACACGCCCCCAATCATCCGCCAACACTTCAAGATAGAGGACAGGACCTGCCGGTACTTGAGCAGATTCAACCGCCAATCCCTGCTTCAGCAACTGAGCCTTTAAATCTACCACCTTACCAGAAGTAACCGTGTATTCCTGACGTCCACTCATTACAGCAGCCCCTCCCCAACTATCATGATGGTTGCCTGATCAATCCAGCGCGCCAACACCTCAGGGACAGAGATCCCCAACCACAGTATTAACACCAGATGGATAATTACCGGCCACATATTAGCTTCTACCGGTTGTTGTCCAGGTGGCGCTTCACCAAATACCATCGGCTGCACATGGCGAAACAGACCGGCGAAGGCTACCGCTAAACCGATCAAAAGGGTAATAACCAACCATGGCCAGCTTTTCATTGTTGCACTAAACAGTAGAAACTCGCTGGTAAAAACACCAAACGGTGGGAACCCGGCTATAGCAACGGTGCCGAGCAACAACCCCCATCCAACTGTCGGCTGGGTGCTAATCAGCCCGCGTATCTTATCAATAGATTGAGTTTTGGCCACATGAGCAGCATGGCCAACAGTCACGAAAATGGCCGATTTAGTCAGAGAGTGAACAATCATGTGTAACAAGCCACCGAAGGTAGCCAGCGAACCACCGATTCCAAAAGCGAAGGTCATCAGCCCCATATGCTCGATAGATGAGTAGCTGAACATCCGCTTAACATCCTTCTGACGATGAAGCAACAAGCCCGCCGTAGCAAATGTCACCAGACCAAAACCCATCATAATCTTCCCCGGCAGATCGGTACCCAGCGCCGGATCTATAATCATTTTAAACCGGACAATGGCATAAAGAGCAACATTAAGTAACAATCCGGAGAGGATAGCCGACATGGGGGTAGGCCCTTCACTGTGCGCGTCGGGAAGCCAGTTGTGCAGCGGCACCAGACCAACCTTGGTGCCATAACCAACCAGCAAGAATACAAAAGCCAGAATTAATACCGTCGGCTCCAACTCCATCGCATGGGCGTTAAGAACTGTCCACAACAAAGTTTCATCACTACCAGGCAAAACCTTGTCAGCTGCGAAATAGATCAACACCGTTCCAAACAGTGCTTGAGCAATCCCCACACCGCAGATCAAAAAATACTTCCAGCCAGCTTCAATTGACTCTGGAGTGCGATATAAACTGACCAGCAACACAGTAGCCAGAGTTGCACCCTCAACCGCCACCCACAATAAACCAAGATTATTGGTGGATAACGCCACCAGCATGGTAAACAGAAAGCCCTGATACATGGAGTAATACAGACGCATTCGACCATCATCAACCCGCCCTATCTCAACTTCGTGAGCCATATAGGGGCCAGAAAATACCGAGGTGGTCATCCCCACAAAAGCGTTCAACAAAATCAGGTATACATTGAAACCATCAATGTAAAACAGTTTACCGTCAGATATAAGCGTCCCCTGATTAAACACATTGATTGCTAGCCACAATGAGGTTGCAAAGGTCGCCACACATATAAACATGTTGATGGTACCCGCAGAGCGCCGATGACCCGCTACGGCAAATAACATGGTGCCAAACAATGGCAACAATAAGGTGAGGTACAGTGCGTTCATCGATCAACCTCGTTCAGGCGATTAAGCCTGTCTACATCCAGCGAGCCAAACTCGCTGCGAATATGAAAGAAGAAAATACCAAATAAAATTGCCGCAACCAGTACGTCTAAAGCAACCCCAAGTTCAACAACCATCGGCATACCATGGGTGGCAGCAACAGCAGCAAACATCAAGCCATTTTCCATCGACATAAAGCCGATAACCTGAGTAACCGCCTTACGTCTAGTAATAATCATCAACATACCGATAAGTATTACCGCCAGAGAGATAGCGATGGTGTTACGTGTTGAGAGCAAAGACAATTCTCGAATTGGCAGCGCTACATAGTAACTGAACAGTGTCAACGCTCCGGCACCGATCATAATCAGCGAAGCGTTACCAACCACTTCAACTTCGCGCCGGATATCCAGACGAACCACCAACAAGCGCAGCTGCCAAGGGATAAAAAACACTTTTAAGCCTAAAGTCAATGCGGCAGAAATTAGCAGGTGATGGCGACCGGACGCTATCGCAACCAACACCGTGGTCAAAAATAACAGTCCACCCTGCAAGGCGAAGGTGTGGATCAAAGTCACCAAACGGGTCTGCGCCAGCAGCAAAAACGAGGTAAATAAAATTAACGCCGCCAAAGTCAGAATCAATTGTTCAGAAACAGGTAAAGAGATCAGTTGCATCTAGCGCACCTCCAGAATAACGTGGCTTAACATTCCAAGTAACGACAGGATGAATGCCAACCCGAGAAATTGTGGCACCCGAAACAGACGCATTTTAGCCAAAGAGGTTTCTGAAACTGCCAGCACAATACCCAAAACCAGCAATTTGGCGGTTATCGTTACCATTGCCACGGCAAAATCATACGCGGTATACTCTAAAGCTACCCCCCAGGGCACAAACAAATTCGCTATCAGCACCCCGTAAATCATCAACTTCAGCATAGCCGCCCACTCCATAAGAGCCAGATGACGACCACTGTACTCCAGGATCATCGCCTCATGCACCATGGTCAACTCTAGGTGGGTGGCAGGATTATCTACCGGAATCCGTCCACACTCGGCAACAGCTACCAGCAACAAACCAAGACCGGCAAAAATAAATGACGGATAGAGTTGGAAAGGGAAATCGAGCAGACGATAAATCATGGTAGCCAGATTGGTACTGGAAACTGTCATTGCCAGAGTAAATACCGCCAGCAACATGGCCGGTTCAGCCAACGATGAGATGGTAACTTCTCGTGACGAACCCATACCGCCAAAGGCAGTACCGATATCCATACCAGCCAGAGCCAGAAAAAAACGTGCCAGCGCGAAGAAACCGACCAAAACAATAACATCAGCAATGGCTGAAGTTGGCAGGCCCACCGCAAGCAATGGCACTATAGACCCAGCCAGCGCGGTAACACTGAAAATCAGATAGGGAGATATCCGAAAAATCACTGAAGCTTTATCTGAGATCACCACTTCTTTGCGGAAAAGTTTAGCCAAATCGCGATACGGCTGCCATGGCGGTGGCCCTTGACGACACTGTAATTTACACTTAACCCACTTGACCCAGCCGGTAAGAAATGGTGCCCCCGCAGCCATTAAGGCTGTTTGAATAATTGCTATAACCCAGCCGTTCATACGATCACCCATAACAGAAAAATAAGAGTAAAGAACGAATATGCCAAGTAAACACGAATATTACCGCCCTGAATCATGGCTGCCCGCTTAGCACTTGCCAGTAAAATACGCCCAATGGGTAGATAAATTTTATTCCACGCCCAGTCACCAACGCGTAGATGATAGTGCCCCCCGGGATGTTTTTCGTCTTTGGCTATAATCTGTTCATCAATTGGCCACACAGGACGGAATACCCGCCTAATCGGCTGGGTAAAACTACTGGAGGTGTACTGCATACGTGAATTGAGGGGTCCAAAACCACAGTCCCACGTATCTCCCACCCGCACCGGTGTTTTGCGTCGTCGTGGATGGAGCCACAACCAGACTATCAGCCAGGCAAGACAGATACCCAGCAACACCATAGGGGCCCCGTAGGATGCTGTCTCTGCTGCCATGGGTGTCAACCACACCCAGCCTTTTTCAGTCGCCGCCGGCAAACCTACACCCAAAAGATGTTGGGGAATAACATTGATCGCCCCAACAGTCCAAGTGGGAAAAACACCAAACAACAGACAACAAAGAGCCAAAACACCCTGAGCAAACACCATCCCAAATGACGACTCACGTGCCTTGCTCACAGCTTCACTGCGTGGCAAGCCGAGAAAAGCCACCCCGAAAACCTTAACAAAACAAGCTGCGGCAAGGGCACCAGTCAGAGCAAGGACGGCTGCCGCCACCGGTATGAGAGAACTTATAACACCGCTATCAATTGCCGGCCCCTGAAGAGCCGCCTGAAAAGTGAGCCATTCGGAAACAAAACCGTTGAAGGGGGGCAACGCCGAAATACTGATACAGCCGATCAAAAAGCACAGAGCGGTAATAGGCATACCGCGGATAAGACCACCCATCTTCTCCAGATCGTGTTCGTGACTGTTCTGCAGCACCGCTCCGGCACCTAAAAACAGCAGGCTTTTAAATAGAGCATGGTTCAAGGAGTGATAGAGAGCAGCAACCAGCCCCAATGCCGCTAGCAATGGCAAATCAAAGCTGGAAAAGATCATGGACAAGCCGATGCCCATGTAGATAATACCGATATTTTCTACACTGTGGTAGGCAAGCAAACGTTTAAGGTCGTGCTGCATCAGAGCGTATAACACTCCGAGAATTGCCGATACACTACCGATAAACAGTACCAGCACCCCCCACTGCCAGTGGATATCGCCGAGAAGGTCATAACTGAAACGGATAAAACCATAAACGGCTACTTTCAGCATAACTCCCGACATCAGAGCAGAGATATGGGACGGTGCAACCGGATGTGCCTGCGGTAACCACACATGCAGAGGCACTACACCAGCCTTCATCCCAAAGCCGATAAACGCCAATATAAAAGCGATACTGGCCCAGCCACTGCTCAGTGGTGCTGCCGCCATAGCATCAAAGCTGAAAGCTCCGCCAAAAGCTGCCAGAACCCCATAGCCAAGGAGAATAAACAGTCCACCCACCTGCGCCATCAACAGATAAATAAACGCTGCATTACGGTTCTCACTGTTTTGGTGTTGATACGCAACCAGAAAATAACTGGCTACCGACATCAACTCCCAGGCCAGCATAAACGAAAATGCATCAGCGGCCAGCATCACCAGAAACATACCGGCAACAAATAAACCAGTAAAAACCGTTAACACCGGTAACGGTTGAGCTCCATTCTCATATTCACGCACATAAGCCGGCCCATAACAACCAACAACTGCGGTCACCAGACCAACAATAAGTAAAAACAACCCAGCTAAAGGATCAAGTTTTTGATAACAATGCAACCACGGCAATCCTATAGGAACAACCATCGTTACCACCTGATCTGCCAACAACGCCATCGCCCCGGCCACTACAGCTGCACAGCCGGACAAACCAAGAAACATAAAGGAAAAAAATTTCAAAAGTGCCGTTTTACGCGCAAACAATAGTGGGGCAAATGCAGATAAAATTGCCAAAGCAACGGCCAAATGAGCAATATTCAGTGACATAAGAGTTTCCCTTAATCTTGACTTTGGGTATTAAAACGTTTCTCTGCGCTGCGCACGGCGGCAAAAAGTGCTTCTCGTCCCATTTGCGCTTTCAGTACCTCAAGCAACTCACTATCACGCAGCAGAAAACCAAGCAAAGACAACAAATGCAACTGCGCTCGCAATGATGGCGCCAGAACAATAAACAAAATATTTACCCGCTTGCCATCTAATGCAGAAAAATCGAGGGGATGTTCCAAAAAACAGATAGTTACTTTGGGGCGTTGTACATGCGCCATGGCGGCATTACGTGGATGGGGGATGGCGATACCATCACCAATAGCAGTGGAACTCATATTCTCCCGTGCGATCAGCATCTGGGTCAGAGCATCCCTTTCAACCTCATCTGGCAAGCGCAAATCTTCAACTACCTCGGCCAGAGCTTCATCACGATTACCACCCTCGATCCGATAGATAACTCCACCAGCTTCCAGCGCCTCAATCACGGTTGGCAACGGCAAAGTGTCGGCATCAACCTCTTCAAAGCGCTCCTCGACCACCCCTATCTTTCTCGAAGATGCCCATCCCAACAGTTCCGCCCGATTAAAACGATAGCTGCCCTGCACCTTATAGGTTGGGAGCAACTCCTGCTTGATCCAGCGATAGACAGTTTTTTCCGACACCGACAACAGTCGAGCAGCCTCTTTTACGTTTGTGTACATTTATACTCCATCTTCTCTTTTATGTATCAGTGTGGACATTTACAGACATTAGTCCTTGCGCAAGAGTGGTGTCAATAGGCATTTAATTAAATTCTTACCAAGGAGAAAACTTGATCTGACGAGCAACTTCTGGCATACATAACAAGTCTATATTTGGTGCCGTCAGATCACTCTCTGATGGAGAATAGGGAATACGGTGTAAATCCGTAACGCTTGGGACCGGCGCTGTAAACGGAGATTCTGTCTGCAAAATGCCACTGTGTGTTTCATTTGACGCGGGAAGGGGCAGATAGAAGCATGATCCGTGAGTCAGAAGACCTGCCAAATAAAATAATAAAATAAACCGTACGGAGATCACTGTCCTGTGAATCCGCATCATAGCCTTAAGTAGGTACTGTGGTGCGGATTTTTTGTTCTCCACATCAGTATCATATGGAGATAAAACATGACCAAAACACAACTGGAAATGGCACGAGAAGGGATCATCACACCACTGATGGAGCAGGTTGCCAAAGATGAAGGGAAAAATCCTCAACAGATTCA
>NBLX01000047.1 GCA_002084705.1 Desulfobacteraceae bacterium 4572_35.1 | reverse complement strand
TGGCAGAACCAAAACTACAGGAACTTTATGCCGCATTGGAGTTATCACCATCACCGGGAGGAATACAGAAATCTGTCATTTAACGCAAATAAACAAAAATGTAGCGCCAGACGATGATTTTTTGGCATGGAACTAGTTGATATTGCATAGTTTATTTTTTCGAGTGTTAAACGTGGGCTAGGAAACCCCCTGTGTCAGGGTCTCCACTTGTGATACATTAGGTTAAAACTCAAGGGGCAAAAAGAGTAGCACCAAGCACCTCCTTCAAATTGTAGATCAACTTCAAGGAGGTGATGTGACCTTTAATGTTTTGAACATTCAATTGGATACTGGAACACCAACAGGAAAACTGATGTTGACATGCTGGGTGCCATTGCAACCTTTGAGCGTGAGATGATGCTTGAGCGCCAGGCTGAAGGGTGTTGTGCGAAGAGAGAAGGACGAAGCCGACAGCAATGGCTAAGGCTCCTCAGGTTAAATCTATGCTTGATC
Source organism: Desulfobacteraceae bacterium 4572_35.1 (assembly GCA_002084705.1). Classification (GTDB taxonomy): domain Bacteria; phylum Desulfobacterota; class Desulfuromonadia; order Desulfuromonadales; family Desulfuromonadaceae; genus Desulfuromonas. The sequence continues at coordinate 11,000 of NBLX01000047.1, read as the reverse complement.
AAGGGATGAGTAAAAAAGCTGTAGCTGAAGAGCTTGGGATTGGAGTTGCGTCAATATATAGGATATTGAAAGCAGGTTAATCAATTGCATTTATCTTTACAACCAATATCTTGCACCTTGGGGCTTTTTCCGAAACGCAGTATGAGTCAAGATTAACCGCTCTTTAGCTCGTGAAACCCCAACAAAAAATACTGATCGATTCTCTTCAAATCCGCTTGGATTACTAGCCCAAAAAGTTTCTGCTTCAATCCCCATGAAGATAACAGTGTGAAATTCGAGCCCTTTACTTTTATGGACAGTCAGAATCCTAACGACCTCTTCGTCATTAAGGGTTGAAAGAGCTTCATTGATTGAGCTAGCGACACCTGACAGCTCAGTCAACCGTTGACATATTTCCTTCCAAATTTCTTTAAACCTAGCTCTATTTTCATATTCTGGTGATAAGGCTCGAACACGATCCATTCCGAAATCTTTTAAAAAGGTTTTGGCAAGATCTAGGCTCATCTTCATGTTGGTCGAATAATCATCTTTAGACCTCAATGCCTGGCTCACGGTGGCTATGTATCTCGACCAATCCTTTTCTTGAGAATTGGGATGATCAAGATCAAAAAATTCTACAACAACTCCCATAAGACGATGCCAAGCCTCAGGTGCATGATTATTATGAATCACCGTCAAAAAATCGATGACAACCTTTGTAAGGGGCTGATCTGTAAGATCCTGAAGGTCGTGTTCATTGCGATATGGAATCCCTCTGACCCTTAAGGCTTCCATCAATGCTGCACCATACTGACTTAGTTGTTGTCGCATTAGCACAGCGATCTCAGACAGCGGCGTTTCTTCACTATTAATAAAATTTGAGATTTGATCAGCTATATCATTCGCTTCAGCTTGGCAGTCAGGGTAATCTATTACTGTGAGAATACCTCCATCCCCTTCAAGTTGATTGTCTGGAATGGCTGCATCAGGATCCATTACCTTAATCATCTCGTTTTGCAGTCTACGCAACCTCGGCTTCGATCTGTAATTACTGTAGATATTAAGCGGGATGGCTTGAAAGTCATGGGCAAAGTTCCCAAAAACACCTTCTAGCGCTCCGGCCCAACTCATGATTTTTTGCTTGGTATCACCGACAGCAACTAGCCTGATGGCTGTTCCCAAGAAAGCGGCTTTTATAAGTTTGTACTGTTCATTTGTACAATCCTGAAATTCATCAAGAAAGACATCTGTATATGACATACGAATTGCATTTCGAGCGACCACAGATGTTTCAAGAATCTGAACCGCCAAAGGAACCATATCTTCAAAAGTAATCTGTATTCTGTCTACTCGTTTAGTTCCTATTGTATAATCAGGATCAAGAGCATCCAGCCCAGTCAAAACGGGTCTAAACCTGTCAATAATTCGTTTAGCAAAAGCATGAAAAGTATGGCTATCGAAACGTGAAGCTAAATCCCTTCCACAACGACGGCACACACGTTCCTTCAGATTTGTGCTGGCATCAACCTTGAAAGATATAGCAAGGATACGTCGTGGGTACCGGCAGACACCAGTTCGTAGCAGAAAGTCAGCACGCTGAGCTAGCATTTCGGTCTTGCCAGCACCAGGGCCAGCCGTCAGAGCTAAACACTCATTTTTCTCAGTAGCAGCCCTCAATGCATTGGGTTCAAGAACGAGTCCATCTGCTGGTTGCCATTCATCAGGATGAATCATTCTGGCAATCCATTTAAAATTGTTTGGATTTTTTCGGCTAAGCGATCAAGCTCAGGGGGCAAGCTGGCACAAATTTCTTCATCGGACAGTGAGGCAAGTGCCCCAAGGTGGGCTGCAGGCTTGCTCCCATTTTTAAAATGACGCTTGTAGGTTTTAAACAATTGTTGTTCTTCCAAGGTATATTGTTCTTTCCCGTGGTAAGAATTGCCTAAAACTGTTTTTATCAGTGTTTCATCTGGATCCTCATTAATTACTTTGTATGACTCTGGGTAAGCTTTAAGCATAGAAAAATCGAGATCCAAGGGGGAAGAGAAAAAAACATGGCGTTCTTCGAGCTTCTCAAAATAGTGTTGGGATTCCAAACAGGGATGTTCTCCATCCCATTTTGGAATGGGCCAATCAGAGGGCAGTTCTTGGCCTGGATGAAATTTCCTCAGATAATCATTAGCAACCTTAAGCCTACCCCATCCCGCGTGGTTACGCGCTAGGTCGAGGTCAAGCAAGGTTACATACGGTATCTGTAGACCGCTCAATAATCTCCAAAAATGATTGACATGTCGTCCACCGAGTGGGGCAACGCAAATTGCTTGTTCGTCTACTGGCATTCCCTTGGCTTGTAAGATACGAGGTAAGACAATTTCTTCACTATCCCCTTCTCCAAGAATAACTAAGCGGGCGACGTAAACTTCTGGAAAAGCCTGAACCGCCTGTCTCACAAATTTATTAGCGTCTTCGTCATCTTCAGGCATGAGTATCGAAGTGACTTGCGCTTGCCCCTCTGAATTCAAACGAAGATAACGAATCTGCTCTGGTTTGACTCTCCTCAATATTGATGGAGCATGTGTGGCAATCATGGCCTGCGCGTCTTTGCCGCCATCAACCAGCTTTTTTAAAGAACTGAAAATTCTGCCCAAATAATGTGGTGCTAAGCTGTTCTCTGGTTCCTCAATGGCAATGATTGTGAATGTTGGAGGTCGAAGTTTTTCTAGATCATAACCGATATCATCTCCATCAATCTTTAGCAACTCACGACCGATTTGCTGTATTGTCATAACTAGCGAAAGATAAAGAAGAGATTTTTGACCATCGCTTAAGCGCGAAAAATCAACCTTTTGATCATCGTGGCCCGGAATAAAAGATATTGAGATGTACTTGAATAAGGCCTCTAATTCGGCAGGCGAAAAGGTGAGTGCAGGGGAAGAAAAGAAGTGCCCCTTGTGTAACCGTTTCCAATTGGTAGTTAAAAATTCGTCGAAAGTACTAATAGCGATATTTTCTTTAAGATTCTCACTGACCTGCTCCATCTGAGATTTGATCTGGATGAGGTTGTCAGCCCAGTTCGCGGACCTGAGCAATCGACCAAGCAAGGCGTTAGTACTGTATGCGATATGATCAGCAGGATCTCTTCGGGCTGGCAAGTAATACACTTGGATAGATTTTCTGTCAAGGTTTGAAACCGTATGCTTATCAACAGGATTCCCATCGCTATCGTTACTTAAGACATAGATCATTTCATCTTGAATCTCCCCATCGAGATCCATAGTGGCTGTCAATCTAATACGAACTGTGGGAATGGTTGCCTCGTCTTGAAGCCGCATATGACCAAACTGAGGTGGGACTGTTGGCTGATCCAATTCGTCACTTAGCAGTTCAGGCAACTCAAACTCCACTTCGATCCAGAGTTGCCTTTTCCTTAGCTCATCGTTTTCCGCGAATGGAATATGAAAATCAGACTTTCGAAATCGCCGTTGTTTCGGATCAAAACCAAACATACGACTCAATGCCTGAAGTACTGCAGTCTTACCGGAGCCATTTGGCCCAATAAGAAAAGAAATGTTTTCAAAACTTATTGTTGTTGGAACGGGTCCAAAACACTGAAAATTAGAGAGTCTAAGTGTACATAATTGCATAAATCACCTATTTAAAGGGGCGCGTTAAAATAAATCATGGAAGAGGTACCAAAATATCAAATTTAACACCTTGACGTAGGTGACCACTAGGCCGTTCAGGTTGAGGTGTTAGATTTGAAAAATGGAATAAAGGAACAAAAATGACAACCTTAAAAACATTTACATCCCACGATAAAACGTACTGACAAACCCTGACAGCCGTTTGCTTACACGATTAAATATCGGGTCACGTTGCATAAGTTTTGGTTTGTGTCCCATGGCAGCGAAAATATCTTCCCGTAGCGGTTCTTGGTTGGTGTAAATCATACGCTCGACCAGCGCTTTAAGATGGTCTGGAATCAAGTTTTCTTCCTTACACATTACTTCAGTGGCTTTTTCTTTTTCGATCTCCCAGAATGAATCAAAGGCATCCTGAACTTCTGCTCCTGATTCGAGTCCATCCAGATTTTCTTTGATGAACGTATCAATCAACATTTGTTTACTGCGTAGTTCTGGTGAACCACTAAAGAGTTGCATGATGGATTTGTATTGGTATTCGTAATCTTTCTCATTGTCTGCGCCTTTGAGAGTGGCCAGCAGTTTGAGAATGTAGGCAACATTGATTTCATCACGCTGTATCAACTCAAGTTCAAAGTCGACTTCTTGTAGGATCGACACCTTCTCGGTTGCATTATCGGTGCGAACCTTATCGTAGAGATCAAGATACTTACTCTTGTAATCTTCAAACTCCTGTTCATCGAGCTTAAGATCGTTGTAGCTGAAGTCGGTAAATGAAGCGAGGATGTTTTTCAGCCGCATCAGCTCACGGAATGCTTTGATGAACTCCAGTTCCTGTTCTTCATTTTTCAGCTCATTGATGCAGTCTAAATCGGGAGCTATGGCCAGTAGTTTTCCATAGGCTTTATTGAACAGGCGCACAAACTCATCGTAGTTTGGCATGATCACTGTTTCTTTAGCTTCATTGTTGGAAAACAGTGCTAGAGCTTCATCGGTGGCTTTCTTCAGGTTGCGAAACACCACAATATTTCCTTGTGATTTCTGCTCATTCAGTATGCGGTTGGTGCGAGAATACGCTTGTATTAGGCCATGATGTTTAAGGTTTTTATCGACATATAACGTGTTGAGAGTTTTGCTGTCAAAGCCAGTTAAAAACATATTGACCACCAGTAGAATATCAATCTTGCGCTCACGCACTTTTTTAGAGATATCCTTATAGTAGTTGTAAAAGGATTCACTATCTTTGGTGGTGAACTTGGTTTCAAACAGAGCGTTATAGTCACCGATAAATTGCTCTAGCTTATCGCGGCTATGACTGTGTTTTTCCTGATATGGCGCGGATTGTTCTGCGACCTTGTCTAATTCCATCTCTAACATGCCATTCGCATCCTGATCTTCCTCATTGGCAGTGTAAGAAAAGATCGTCGCAATTCGCAGATTTTGACGCTGGCTTTCTTGTTGTTTGCGTTGAAGTATTTCGTAATATTGGATAAGCGTTGCTACACTGCTGACGCAAAACATCGCGGTGAACGCTTTGCTGCGTGTCTTACGGCTGTGTTGCGCCAGAATGTAATCGGCGATTTTTTCAAGCCGTTTTGGTGATTCCATCAACTCCTTGGTGTCAATCCCCTCGACATCAATATCAACTTCGTTATCAGAATCCTGTTTTTTGTAGCGACCCACATACTCAATTGAAAACTTGAGGACGTTTTCATCCTTAATCGCATCAACAATGGTGTACCTGTGTAAGCACTTATCAAATAGATATTTAGTGGTGTATTTACGCGAGGCTTTTGTCAGCGCGTTATCGACAAAAATGGGGGTACCAGTAAAGCCAAACAGTTGATGATTGGTGAAAAATTGAGTGATTCGTGTATGGATATCGCCAAACTGGCTGCGGTGACATTCATCAAAAATGAAGACAACGGCTTTGTTGGCGAGCTTGGACATGCGTGATTGGTAACGCTTATTGGTGATGGCGTTGTTCAGCTTTTGAATGGTGGTGACCACCAGCTTGGTATTGCGCCGTTTATTTGCTTTTTTAGCGGGTACTGGTGCATCGGTTAACTGATCTACCAGTAGCTTGGTATTGTCGGTACTATCCACGCACCCTTGAGAGAACGAGTTAAACTCTTTTGCCGTCTGGTAATCGAGATCTTTGCGATCAACCACAAAGACCACCTTATGTACCTGTTTAATTGCGGTTAAGATTTGCGCCGTTTTGAATGATGTGAGTGTTTTGCCCGATCCTGTCGTGTGCCAGATATAGCCATTCCAGCCATTGCCTTCGTCATCTTCATCATCGCCATCAGCACCATTAATCCCTTTTGCTTGGTACCGTTGCTTTACCCGCTCAACAATCGCCTGTGTCGCGTAAATTTGATACGGCCGCATCACCATCAAAATACGATCCGCTTCATTCAACACCAAATATTTTTGAATAAGATGTGAAAGCGTTTCACGTTGGAAAAACTGAGCAGCAAATTGCGTTAAATCGGTATAGCGGTTGCTGTCACTGTCGGCCCAGTAGAAGGTTTGCTTAAAGCTTTGGCTTTTATTGTTCGCGTAATATTTAGTATTTACACCGTTGGTGATGACAAACACCTGCACATACTGAAATAAACCATCTTCGGCCCAATATGAATGGCGTTGGTAACGGTTGATTTGATTAAACGCTTCTTTCAACTCTAAGCCACGTCGTTTAAGTTCTACCTGAATAAGGGGTAAGCCGTTAATCAGAATTGTAACATCGTAACGGTTGCGGTAGCTGCCCTCAACGGTCACCTGCTGAGTCACCTGGAAGTTGTTTTTTGACCATTTGGAATCTAAAAAGCGGATGTGACAGTTGGTGCCATCATCGCGGTTAATGCTCAAGCGATCACGTAGCGTTTTTGCTTTATCAAAAGCGTTACCCTTGGCAAGGCTATTGCGAATCTGGCTAAATTCGTTGTCAGAAAGTTTTATGGCATTTAACGCTTCCAGTTGTGTTTTTAGATTTATCCGTAGATCTGCCACATTGGTAATGTGGACAGCCTGAAACTTTTGGCCCACCAGTTGAGCAACGAGTTTGTCTTCTAGTTCTTGTTCTGGTTGGTGAGCCATAATACTTTGTTCCCCCTACGGTTTTTCATCTGAAAATGTCTACGGAATGTCTAAAAAATATCTAAATGTTGAGTTTAGACATTCAAAATACTCATTTTTATTCAATAAAGTTAACTATTTATTGGCATCAGTTTGTTTGCCGAGTATCGATTCGATCTGAACGAGGTCTTGAATGTCTGCGTCAGTAGCTGCCTGTTGTAAGCGCGACTGCTGGTAGTTATCGTATTCCAACTCGGCCCGTTCTTTCGCTATCTGATGCGATACCTTGCCCGCATGAGTCAAAATATCACGATCGTTTAGGGCTAAAAAGCCATCCAGCTTTTTGGTCCAATCGGCCATGTTCATGGCAATGCGGCGCATCGCCTGACCCTCGGCAAAAATAAGATATTGTTCCACCAAATTGTTCAACGCTTCTAATTCTGGCTGCGTCAGGTAGTTTTTAGCATTCACCACATCTGCCTTGCGCACCTTGGTACTGCGCCAATTGGTTAGCCCCATGTTGGTTTTATTGCTGTCAGCACGGTGATGAATAATTTCTGCCGCTGTTTGCCCTGTGATGGCCCAGTGGATTTTGTTTTGCACTGTTTTAAAGAAATTTATGCTGATATCCAAGGTGGGGTCATAATCGACGCTGGTGGCGTAAATATCGGTGATTTTTTGGTAAAAGCGCTTTTCAGAAGTGCGAATATCCTGAATGCGGCGTGTTAATTCGTCAAAATAATCAAACGGTTGGTTTGGGTTTTTTAGTCGCTCATCATCAAGAACGAAGCCTTTAACAATGTATTCACTTAATTGGCGGGTTGCCCACTGGCGAAAACGGGTAGCCGTATGGCTATGTACCCGATAGCCGACCGAGATGATGGCATCGAGGTTGTAATGTTTAAGAGTCCGTTTAACCTGCCGTGTCCCTTCTGTTCGAACTACTAAGAAATCCTTAGTTGTTCGATTTGGCTCCAGCTCGCTGTCGTTATAGATGTTTTTTAGGTGCATCAACACGTTTTCAGCAGTGGTGGAAAACAGCTGCGCCATCAGGCTTTGCGTTAGCCAAACCGTTTGGTCTTGAAAGCGAACATCTAACTTGGTTTCGCCATCTTCTGTTTGGTAGATAATAAACTGGGATTGATTCTCCAACTCGCCCACCTCCATTAGACAAACATCTGCTGTAGCAGGCCTTTTTTGAATTGCTCGGTTTGTTCAATTTGCTTGCCAACTTGATCGATTTTTTTGTCGAGAGTATCGAGGAAATCGGCGATCTTTATTTGCTCATCTACACAAGGCATATTCCACTTGAGTTTTAAAAACTCTTTTTTGCTCAATACGCGGTTTCTGCCTGCACCGCCAGGTGAAATGAGGTCAAGCATGTATTTGAACTGTTTTTGTAAGATTATGTGACGGAAATATTCATGTATTGCCTGATTTTTGTTGAAAGTGTAAGTCGGAAAGCGATGAGAAACTAGGCCACCATCATCTTCAGCTTTGACAATGGCAATTGCACCTTCCCAAGCAAAGGTGATGTTAACGATTAGATCGTTATGCCTAGCCACATACAGCTTTTCCATTGCAATTGAATTAGGGTCAAAATCTGGCTTATGGAATGTTCCTTTCATGTGGCTTCTGATCCCAATAGCCAAATATTTCTCCTTTGGCTTTTTGACTTCACGCAACGTCAATGTGAGCAGTTCAGATAAGGGTTTTACCTGCCAATCAGGAAACGCATTGCCATTGTTATCTTTAAAGCGGATTTGCTGGCTGAACAGTTGTTGCATTACCCCTTTTTTGTACTGATGCAATAGGGTGTGCTTTTCCTTGAGCTGGCTGATTTTTTTGTCGATTGCAGAGAGGAAAGTGGCGATTTTTTTTTGTTCGTCAATCTTAGGGAAAAAAAGGGGAAGTTTTTTTAATTCTTCGGCATTTATGCCCGGTTGACCCGAGCGAACGGACATTACATGTATCCAGTTCCAGTAATTGTCTCTAAAGGTATTCTGGAAAATAAATTCTGGGTTTGCACCGGTAATTGATGCCTTAATCAAGAACCCAGCAAAATATAATTTTCCATTTTTTTCATTATACAGGTAACCTTTGCCCGTTGTTGCACCAGTTCGAGCGAAAACAATATCTCCTTTTTTTAATATGTATTTATTCTCCAGCTCTCCCGCAGGTGTAGTTATTGGGTTAGGACAAAAAGCACGGGAACTATCATCGATATCAGTAATTCTGATGTAACCATTTGTTCCGTCATAATCTGTAGCCGATGCGCCTATCCCGTACATTAGATCTGTCGATATTTCCCCAAGGGTACCTAATACCCAATTGCCAGAAAATTCAGGAAAACGAAAAGGTGGTGTTAATTGCTTCTTGTTCATTTTGCCACCTTGAAGGGTTCATCAATACCGAGCTCTTTGCAAAAGTCGCTAATTGTCAGGTCTGTGGTCAGCATCTTCCGCTCAACCTTACTCAATTGCTTCGCCACGGTAGCTAAATCAACCGCGTTCTCCACTTCAAAAGTATCTACATAACGAGCGATATTGAGGTTGTAGTCATTCTCTTCACCAATCTCATTCAGGCTGGCAACATAGGCAAACTTGTCGTTGCTTTCGCGTTTATCTACAGCGGTCAAAATGCGTTGCAAGTCTTCTTCACGCAGGTAGTTCTGGTTGGTGGCTTTGCCAAAGTGGTTGCTGGCATCGATAAACAGCACATTGTCGCACTGCTGGCGCTGCTTTTTCAGTACTAGAATACAGGTGGGGATCGAGGTGCCGTAAAACACATTAGCTGGCAGTCCAATCACCGCATCGAGACAATTTTTCTGTTCAATCAGATAACGGCGAATATGCCCTTCGGCCGCACTGCGAAACAGCACACCGTGGGGAAGTACTACCGCCATGATACCATCTTCATCCAGATGATGAACCATGTGCTGAACAAAGGCAAAGTCGGCTTTGGAGGCTGGGGCTAGTTTGCCGTAATCGCCAAAGCGGTCATCCTGCATGAAACTGGGATTGGAGCTCCACTTAGCTGAAAAGGGTGGGTTGGCCACGATTGCTTCAAAGCGTTTATCTGAATGTTGTGGTTGCTCAAGGGTGTCGTCTTGCTGAATATCGAAGCTGCGATAATGCACCCCGTGCAGAATCATATTCATTCGCGCTAGGTTGTAGGTGCTGGGGTTTTTCTCTTGCCCGTAGAAGCGACCGATAGCATTCTCGGCGTTTAACTCTTTGGCAACGCGCAATAGCAGTGAGCCTGAGCCACAGGTAGGGTCATAGACATCGCGCAACCGTTCTTTACCTTGAGTGACCAGCTTGGCCAGTAGTTTGGAGACCATGGGCGGGGTATAGAATTCACCAGCTTTTTTACCCGCACCGCTGGCAAATTTGCCAATCAGGTACTCGTAGGCATCACCGAGAACATCAATTTCAGTTTCGCTGTGTAAAAAATCGATGGCATCAAGGTGCTCCAGCACCTTGGCAATGATATCGTTACGTGCGTTAGGGGTTTTACCTAGCTTGTTGGAGGTGAGGTCAATGTCGTCGAACAGGCCGTTAAAGTCATCTTCGCTGGCAGCACCCATGGTGCTCTGTTCAATATGGCTGAGTACCTCGCTTAGCTCATCAAGAATAAAGCCGCCATTTTTACCTTTTTCCGCTAATACATGAAACAGCTCCGCTGGCTTTAAAAAGTAGCCCAAGTGGTCAATAGCCTCGGTTTTCATCGCAGCAAGGTAGGATTTTCCATCATCGGTACTGTCATCGAGGCTATCAAAGGCAATGCCGTCTTCCTTAAGAAGATCATCAGCGTACAAGTCCATCCGTTCGGAGAGGTATTTATAGAAAATGAAGCCTAAAATATAATCGCGAAACTCATCGGCACTCATGTTGCCACGCAAGGCGTTGGCAATATTCCACAACTGTTTTTCTAATTCTTTCTTGTGTTGCTGGACCATCTTGGTTTCCTTGCATAGTGTTGAATTGTTATATGGTTACTGGATGAGGAATAAAATATCCAGAGAGTATTTACCCATAACCCAACATATTACCACTACCGCTGTGTCATTGGAATAGATTTAGCAACTTGCTGCATTTGGCGATATCTATGGTAAAATTGGTTAAAAGTTGGTTTGGTTTTTGCCAGTTTGGAACCATTTTTTACCAGATTGTGTAAGGCGGATTGTAAGGCAGGACGCTCTTAAATAACTAAACTAAGGTTCTTGTCCTTTGCTATTTTCTCCCCCCTCACCACGGCATAACCTATTCCTGAAACACTCATCTTAAAAGTAACAGC
>NBLX01000046.1 GCA_002084705.1 Desulfobacteraceae bacterium 4572_35.1 | reverse complement strand
ATTTGATTTAGTTGCATGTTGACCGCCGCACAGGCGGCTTAGAAAGTCAGCGTTAGTGAAATATCCGGCAGTTACGAGTTGACCGCCGCACAGGCGGCTTAGAAATTCGTGCATCCTTCGTCGTTGCCGTCGTAGTTGTTGACCGCCGCACAGGCGGCTTAGAAATAAAGGCACCCGCCGCTTATCCTTTGACCTTAGTTGACCGCCGCACAGGCGGCTTAGAAATAGAAAGTTTTTAAAAAAAGGAAAAGAGATTAGTTGACCGCCGCACAGGCGGCTTAGAAAGCCGGTTGACCCGCTCAAACAGCAGGAATTGCGTTGACCGCCGCACAGGCGGCTTAGAAACACAATCAGACGTTGCATGCAACGTCTCTACTGTTGACCGCAGCACAGGCGGCTTAGAAAATACTTCGATTTACACAGCACGGTGGTATGACCCGAAAGGAGCATGGAAGCAGTAAGGGTAATCTGGTGGCAGCATAATAGCCCTAGTGGATAATATTTCTCGGCCAAACTTCATCGTTCATTAAAAGTAGAAGATGATGGAACCTGCAAACTGGAACCATTGAACGATCTGATTCCAGAAGAACTTGATCCATTAGAAGGAGAGGAGTTGCAAGAAATTTGCAAATAATAGTGTGTTTAAAATCAATTTGTTACTAACGCCCACAAGCAAAAGCTGTAAAAATGCGTTATATACAGATTACACTGTTGTCATTACCACTGATTCCTCGGGAGTTGAAATAATTGAAAAATGTAACGCAATCTTTATAGGATTAGCGATATTTCCGAATACTGACTAAAATGGTGGAAAATTATGACCGAAAAATTAGCTATCTTCAAAGGCAAAGAAATTCGACGCATTATTCATAATGACGAATGGTGGTTTTCTGTTGTTGATGTTTGCGGTGCTTTGACCGATAGCGCAGACGCCGGAGCCTATTGGCGTAAAATCAAGGATGGAAGTGAGGTCGTGACAAAATGTCACGGACTGAAATTGGTTGCAACTGACGGGAAAAAATATACAACTGATTGCGCCAACACCGAAGGTATCTTTCGCATCATCCAATCGATCCCATCACCTAAAGCTGAACCCTTTAAACGCTGGCTGGCTAAGGTAGGCTATGAACGCGTACAAGAGATTGAAGATCCCGAATCTGACTTCATCATGCTATCGGCTTTACAGCACTACCTATTTTGCCCGCGACAGTGTGCCTTGATCCATATTGAACATCTGTCTGAATCAATAAAGGGGGGAAGAGAACACTGCCTAACTAAAATAGAGCCGACAAGCCTGCAATTAAAATGAGGCTTATTGACTGATTAAACAGGTGTCGAATGCTGGCCTCCAGTACTGTATCTAACGCTTAGGTTGTCAAAACTAAACTGTATGATTTCACACTTTAGAGGTTTTTTGTTTTCTGTCTCGGATTTTGGGATTGTAGATATTCACAACAATACAAGGAAGTTAACATATGGATACGCACAAAAATCGCCTGTGCGACATGGTAGCATGGGCGCATGAACTGCTGGCTGAAGTACTTGTGCCGGGAGATCTTGCCATTGACCTGACTGCCGGTCGCGGGCACGACACCCTATGGCTTGCACAGCAGGTTGATGCTGAACACAGCGGCATCGTATTGGCATTCGATATCCAACAACGAGCCATTGCCAGTACCCGCGCACATCTATCCTCGGCGGGCTATTCCGCTGTGCAACTTGAAAAGGGACAAAACCCCGGTGAGCATGGCGTATATTTATTTCAATGCTGCCATAGCCAGCTGGCAGAGCATCTCCAGCTGGTGCAAAATACAGCCCCCGCTAAACAACTAAAGGTCGTAATCGCCAACTTCGGTTATCTGCCCGGGAGTGATCACGCCACAACCACCACTGCCGCCACTAGCTGTGCCGCCATCGAACCGGCCTGCCAACACCTGGCTAACGGGGGACGCATCGCGCTGGTGTTATATACCGGTCATAATGGCGCCCATGAGGAATGTGAGGCTATTGAGGCCATGTGTAACCAGCTACCAGCGCAACGCTGGAACGTTGTCCGCTTTCAGCCGGTAAACCGCACCAAGGCTCCGTACCTGTTGCTGCTGGAAAAGAAGAACTAAATTGCAGTAGATACTCTGATAACGCCTATGGAACGGGCGTTACCAGTGTCGGGTCAAATAGTCACCTGAATAATTATAAATTTAGCAGCGACTCTCCAGCGCTTCCAGTTCATCCAGAGTATGCAGATATAAATCATAGCGCTGTTGCGACAAACGTCCATCTGTCACCGCCTTTTTTACTGAGCAACCCGGTTCTTGCCGATGACTACAATTGCGGAACCGACACGGATGCTGCTCAATAATTGACATTAAACCCGGATACCAGTGAGCCAGATCTTCGCAACTGACATCCACCGGAGCCAGATCACGGAATCCGGGAGTATCAACCACCTCACCACCGCTTGCCAAAGTTACCAGGGTAGAAAAACTGGTGGTATGACAGCCGTGATCGGCATCGTTTAGACCACCTGTTTCCAATTTAGCTTGCGGATGCAGGGCATTCATTATCGAACTTTTACCCGCGCCCGACACACCGACAAAGGCAATACGGCCGCTGCTGGCAATAAACTTCCGCAATTGATCGAGACCGGCGCCCGTATGAGCACTGACTGCAAACATGCGTGCTACCGCCGGGAAATCATCGCCTAGTTGATGGCGTAAAACTTCAACCGCAGCAAGGTCACTTTTGTTGACCACTAAACAAGGCTCTATACCGGCTGCGCGTGCGGCGACTACAGCCCGTTCGAGAAAACCGGCGGGAGTTTGCGGGCGCGGGGCCACCACTATGGCTAGCACATCCAGATTAGCCGCTATGATGCGCTCCTTGGCAAAAGGATCGCGGCGACGCAACACATTGCGGCGCGAAAGACGCTGCAACCTCTCTCCAACAATTAACACCAGATCTCCGACAACGTGTCCAGAATTACGTTTGACCTTAACCCGTTCTTCACTGCCATCGGCAAAACGAACCAGCACCGCCACGCCGAAGTGGCTAACAATCAATCCCTCTTTGCCTGATAGCGGGGCCTGTTTTGATTTTATCTTTATTCGAGCCATATTAATTCTATCCAGTTTTTGCCTTCAATGCTTTTCTAGCTGCTGAATCTGCCACAATTGTGCATAGCGGCCATTGAGCTGCATCAGTTGTTGATGACTACCCTGTTCACATATTTTACCTTGATAAAGCATCACTATACGATCAGCTTCTGCCGCCAAACGTAAATGGTGCACTATCATTAATGTTGTTCTCCCGCCAGCTACAGCACGGATACCATTATAAACCAGCTCTTCACTATCACCATCCAAATGACTGGTTGCTTCATCAAGAATAATAACCTGAGGTTTTTTTACTTGAGCGCGGGTCAAACATAACAACTGGCGTTCACCGCTGGATAGATTTTTACCATGTTCTCCCAACAGGGCATCAAGTCCTCCCAACCGCTGCACCACCGGCAAAGCTCCAGTATAGTACAATTGATCAAGCAGGTATTTATCATCAAATACATGCTCGGGATCAAGATTATCACGCACCGAACCGGAAAACACAAATGGTTCTTGGGACACCCAACCAATTTGCTGGCGCAGTTTTTCGTTGGCGAGGGTGGCAACATCGTTACCATTGAAAAGGATTTGACCTGAATCCGGTTGATAAAAACCAAGCAACAATTTAGTTAAAGTGGTTTTGCCGCTACCGGTTTCACCGACCAGGGCAATACGCTGCCCGGGAGCTACAGAAAAACTGACACCTTTAAGTACCGAATCAGTTTTATCATAGGAAAAGTGAATTTCTTTAAATTCGATGGAACCAGGCCCAAAGGCAGGCTCTGCGCCTCCTTGCTTTTCCTCAGGTTGATCAAGGAGGTCAAAAATTCGTTCCAGAGCTGAGTTGCTGGTTTGCAGCACCGAAAATTTGGAAGCCAACTCTGTCAGAGGTAGAAAAAATTTACGCGCATATTCGATAAACGCCACCAAGGTACCAAAGGTAGCCACCTGATGCATAACCGCATCTCCCCCTTGCCACAAAATAGCTGCCACAGCCAAGCTGCCGCAGATATGAACACTGGCATAAAACAGCGCTTCCAAAGTGACCCAATTGAGGGAGCTGGTACGATATTGTTGCTGCAATTGTTCAAATTTGCCCGCGCTACTCTTCTCCTGGCTGAAAATTTGCACTTCGGCAATACCATTTAAGCGCTCAGTTATAAAAGCGTTGAGTCCAGCCTGACGTGCGCGGAGCTGTCGCGTTACTTTACGCATCGGGCGTCGAATAAAGTAGATAACCAGCAGTAGTAGCGGCACCACCGCAAACGCTATTACCGCCAACTGCCAGTTCATGCTCAGCATGATTATCAGAATCAACACCAACGTGGCAATATCGCCGATGGCTGAGACAATTCCAGAACCAAACAGTTCTCCAACATTTTCAATGTCGGTGGTCAAGCGGGTGATCAACCGTCCCGAAGGTTGCCAATCATACCAGTGCCGTGGCAGGCGCATCAGTTTAGCAAAACTGTCACGGCGCAAATCGGCCATGATGTGCTGGCCAACTATCTGTACCAGGATGGATTGCGCAAAGACAACTCCACCTTCAATGAGCAACAATGCCACCAGCATTGCCGAGACAGGCCACAGCTTATCCAGGTTTCCTGGAATAATACTCTCGTCGATGGCAAATTTTATCAGTAATGGCGGAACAATACGTACCAGTGAGATCAGCGGCAGCAAGCTCAGGCTGGCAACAGCTTTTTTCCAATATGGTCGAATCAAGGGGATAAAACGGCGTAAAATTGCCATATCGAGATGGCGCCCGGTTATTTCATCACTGCGATAATGTTTCATAGCATCTCCATTTGCAAATGGAGGCGCTCACGTTGTACCAGACGGGCATATTCACCATTCTGGCGCATCAACTGTTGATGATCTCCCTGCTCCCGTATTTGTCCCCGTTCAAGGACAATGATCTGATCCACATTCTGCAATATGGATACTCGGCTTGAAGCTAATACCACTGTTTTGCCACGCAGCTCCTGACGCAAACAGCTCCACACCGTGCCGGCAGTCTTGCTGTCCAGGTGGCTGAATGGATCATCCAGTAACCACAACCCCCGATTGCGTCCCAAGGCACGTGCAATTCCTACCCGCTGACGTTGGCCACCGGACAGGGTTAATCCACCCTCACCAATGACGGTATTAAATTTATCGGGAAACTGTTCTATCTCTGCACTGAGTGCCACCTTGTCGGCAATTTTCTTGAGCTCGACATCGCTGAGTTCTGGAGCTGCAAAACGGAAATTTTCAGCCATGGTTCCACTGAACAGTTGCCCCTCCTGTAACACCGCCGATAGATTATGACTGTACAGCTGCACAGAACAGGAACTCAAATCGTGACCATCTATGCAGACCTGATTGGCGGGGAGAGGATAGCGCCCGGTAAGGACATTAAGAAGAGTGCTCTTGCCGCTAGCAACACTGCCGACAACGGCAACTGTTGAACCTGCAGCAACCTGTAACGACAAATTACGCAAGATCAAACGAGACCCGGATGTGTTGATATCTTGGTAGGCAAAATTCAACCCACACAGCTCAATGTGCGGGGCGGTAAACTGTTCCGCTCCATCTCCTGCCATCTCCAACAACAGCGGTGGTTGCGTTAAATCCAGAATCAGATTTATCCGTTCCATCCCCACAGTTGCTCTTTGCACCAGAGTTAAAATCCATCCCAGCAATATAGTGGGCATAGTTAACTGCACCAAGTAGGCGTTAAACGCCACCATATCACCCAGTCCTAACGCTCCCGCTATTACTTGACGACCTCCGAAGAAGAGCACCATCAAGATGCCAAAGGGGGTAACTATACTCATTACCGGCATTATCAGTGCCCGCATCCGCGCCAGAGCCAGCGCCGAGTCAAGATAGTTGGCGTTGATATTGGCAAATTTTTCGCAATAACTCTGTTGAAATCCACTGCTGCGTAAACAAAATTGACCGCGCGCAGTTTCCTCTACTATGGCACTTATTTCACCCAGCCGCTGCTGTACCTGCGCTGAGTAATGAAGTAGATGGCGGCTGATCCACTTGGTGACCAGCAACATCACGGGAAAGGGGAGCAGAGCGGCAAGGGTAAGGGAAGGCGACATCCACAACATCATCCCTAAAGAGATGGTATATACCACCACAGCATTACAGATGGAAACCAAACCAAAGCCGGCAACCATGCGCACATTAATTAAGTCGTTGGTAAAACGGGAGATCAGATCGCCTATGCGCTGATTCTCAAAGAAAGGAGCGGGTTGATAGAGGAGGCGTTCAAACATTGTCTGACGCAGGTCAACCTCGACCCGACGCCCGGTGTGTAGAAAATTCAAGCGTGACAACACCCGCACGGCACCGCCAACCATAATCAGCAATGCCATGATAGCAGCGTAAAATGCTACATCATTCCAGCGTTCCTGTTCAATGGCATCAATGCCAAAACGGAGCATCTGTGGAATAGTGAGCAACAATATATTGGTGACAACTATCCATAGACCACCACGAACAAGGTTGCCTCGGTACGGATATAACCATGGCCATAATTCGCGCAGTAGTTTCACGACTAGCCCCGGTACATACTGTTTTTCATCAGGATTGAAAACATGGCGGGCATCACAACCCATTTTGCCAAGAAATGCCAGCAATAAATGCAGTTAAAACAAAAATGCGCCGGCTTAATATACGCGCCGGCGCACTGTTCTTTAATCAACAAAAAAGGTAAATCAGGAGTTATCAGCTTTTGCCAACGCCTCCAGCATAGCCTCGCCCATGGTGGTGGGGCTAGTAGAAACAGTTATACCACAGGCTGACATGGCAGCAATCTTATCTTCAGCACGCCCTTTGCCGCCACTGATGATAGCGCCGGCATGACCCATCCGCTTGCCCGGAGGTGCTGTTTGTCCGGCTATAAAACCTGCCACCGGCTTGGTCATGTTTTCTTTAACCCACTCGGCGGCATCTTCTTCGGCACTTCCGCCGATCTCACCGATCATCAATACCCCTTCGGTATCGGGATCGTTGTTGAACAATTCAAGCACATCGATAAACTTAAGACCGATGATAGGATCGCCACCAATGCCGACACAGGTTGACTGCCCTAGACCAACATCAGTCAGTTGCTTTACCGCTTCGTAGGTTAAGGTACCACTACGGGAAACCACACCGATCTTGCCCGGTTTATGAATGTATCCTGGCATGATGCCAATCTTGCATTCGCCCGGGGTGATCAGACCGGGGCAATTGGGACCAACGAGCCTGGTTTTACTGTCAGCGACCACTTGCCGCGCCAGCACCATATCGCGCACCGGAACCCCTTCGGTGATACATACCACCAGATCAACACCGGCATCACAGGCTTCGAGTATCGCATCAGCTGCCCCCGGCGGTGGCACAAAGATCATCGACACATTGGCACCGGTGATCCGCACGGCCTCCTCCATGGTATCAAATACCGGGATCCCGTCGATATGGATTCCCCCTTTACCCGGGGTGACACCGGCAACTATATTGCTACCATAATCACGGCATTCACGGGTATGAAACATACCGGTCTTACCCGTCATCCCTTGGACAATAATTTTAGATTCTTTATTTATCAGTATGGACATGGTTTCTCTCCATTAAGCGTTGGCAGATTTATTGGTCAACTGTTTGCGAATCGTCATTTTGCATCATCGCTACGATACGCCTTGCCCCATCACCAAGAAAATCGGCACATTGAACATTCAGGCCAGATTTAGTGAGCAAAGCTTTACCTTCCTCAACTTGAGAACCATCCATCCGTACCACTATGGGTAACTTGCAGTCGATCTCTTCTGCCGCCTCGATAATCCCCTGGGCGATAACGTCACAACGCATAATCCCACCAAAGATATTGACAAATACAGCTTCAACGTCTTTGTCCTGTAGAATAATTTTAAACGCTTCTGCTACTTTTTCCCGTGTAGCTCCGCCCCCAACATCCAGAAAGTTAGCTGGCTCGCCGCTATTCTCTTTCAATACATCCAGTGTCGCCATGGCTAGTCCGGCACCGTTAACCATGCAGCCGATATTGCCATCGAGCTTGATGTAGGCCAAATCGAACTTGGCCGCGCTAATCTCAAGAGGATCCATTTGAGAATAGTCCTGCATTTCATGATATTCCCAGTGACGAAAGATGGCGTTATCGTCAAAATTGATTTTAGCGTCCAGCGCTAGCAGCCATCCTGACTTTGTTACCACCAGTGGATTAATCTCCAGCAGGGAACAGTCTTTCTCCAGGCAGCAACGATACAGGTTTAACATAAGCTGCACACAATCTTCAGCGATGCTACCGGTAAAGCCCAGCTTATGCGCTATCCCCCGAGCCTGATAGGCACGTAAGCCCGTATATGGGTCGATGGTCAAAGTATGAATTTTATCTGGAGTATGCTCAGCCACCTCCTCAATGTTTATCCCGCCCTCGGAAGATGCGATGAGGCAATAGCGCGAGGTCTCACGATCGAGGGTTATGGACAAGTAATACTCGCGCCCGACTTCAATAGTTTCCTCAACTAAAATTCTGCGTACCTTTAACCCTTCGGGTCCGGTTTGGTGTGTTACCAGTCGCTTACCAAACATCTCCTTGGCAATCTCGTGTGCCTGTTCTGGATGATGAGCAACCTGAACGCCGCCAGCCTTACCACGGCCTCCAGCGTATATCTGCGCCTTGACGACGCAGCGCCCGCCTAACATCTTTGCCTTGCGCTCCACCTGATCAGCGGTTACCGCAACACGTCCACGTGGAACCGGTACATCAAAAGTGGCAAGAATTTCTTTTGCCTGATACTCGTGAATGTTCATGAACCCCCCATGTTAAAAAATAAGAGAACCTATTAAAATCCTCAACGTTTGAACAATTTATAATGTTAAAAGAAATTTCTTCATCAATGCTAAATAGTTTTTAGTAAAAATAAACTACTATGATTTTACCTCTAAAAACAACCACCATTTATCTTAAATTTATCTTAGCATAGCCAGCTAACTTATTCTTATGTCGTCGTTTTTTGGCAATTAGCAAACACTAAATCGCAATAAATAACATACTTGTCAACCGCTCTTTCGTCCAAGAGTTTGGCATCACAGAGGGTCTTCAAAAAAACAAGAAAGCTAAACGAAGTTAAAACATAGCATAAAAGTTACCAGAGGAAAGTTGTATTTCAAGCTACTTCCTCAGCTTTTTCCCTGTATGTTTGAACCTGATAAAACTTTCTTCTTGCATTTAATGGATAAATAGAGATATGCTACTTAATTCACTACTTATCAACAACAGATCAAATAGATCGTCACACCTTTAAAATGCAAGGCTGTACCCCATGATGTTATCCTCGGAATTCAGTGTCCTCGGCGTTGAAGAGAATCTGCTGAAAGCACTTCACGACTTAAATTACCAACAACCTTCACCAATTCAACAACAGTGCATCCCCTTATTGCTTGATGGCAATAACGTGCTCGGTACCGCCCAGACTGGGACAGGTAAAACAGCGGCATTTGCATTGCCATTGCTGGCTCACATTGATGCCACTAAAAAATATCCACAAATGCTGGTGTTGGCACCAACGCGTGAACTGGCAATTCAAGTCTCGGAAGCCATCAACGATTTTGCCAAATACTTACCCAGCGTTAAAGTATTAGCTGTTTACGGTGGGCAACCCATGTACCAGCAACTCAAGGCTCTGCACGGCGGGGTTCAGGTTGTTGTCGGTACTCCGGGACGAATCATGGATCACATGAAACGGGGTAGTTTGAAGCTGGATCGGATACAGGCTGTTGTTCTCGACGAAGCCGATGAGATGCTGCGCATGGGCTTTATCGATGACGTTGAAACCATCCTCGGAGCTACGCCACCAAAGTGCCAATGCGCCCTGTTTTCAGCCACTATGCCTCCAGCGATTCGGCGCGTGGCGCAAAAATATTTGGGTGACGCTCAAGAAGTTCAGATCGCCTCTCGCACTTCGACCGTTGACCAAATTGAACAACACTACCTGATGATGCGTAGCAATCAGAAATTTGATGTTTTGTGCCGCATCCTGGAAGCTGATGACTACAACGGTACCATAATATTTGTGCGCACCAAGACCGCTACTACCGAAATTGCCGAGCGCCTCGAAGCACGTGGTCATGCCGTCGCCGCCCTGAATGGCGATCTGAGCCAACAGCTGCGTGAACGCACCATCGACCGCCTGAAGCGGGGACAACTGGATACTATTGTTGCTACCGACGTTGCCGCTCGCGGCCTAGACGTGGAGCGGATCAGTCACGTATTCAATTACGACATCCCTTATGACACTGAAGCATATATTCATCGTATCGGACGCACCGGGCGTGCTGGTCGCACCGGCAAGGCAATTCTATTTGTCTGCCCGCCCGAGCGCCGTCTACTCAAAACCATAGAACGCGCCACCAAACGCCAGATCCCACTGATGCAGGTACCTACCAGCGAGCAGATTGGAGCACGGCGGGTTGAAAAATTTACCCGGAAACTTTTGGCTACAATTGCCAACCAACCACTTCAGCCTTTGCGAGAGCTGATTCAGGAACTGGCACGCCAGGAGGGGATCGACATCACCGACATTGCAGCAGCGCTGGCCTTTCAGCTACAGGAAAATAATTCCCTGTTTCCCAACATGCCTAACCTGCAATTGCCATCGACAGAGGATCGCAAGCAGCGCGGCGGCAATGCCGAGCGCAATAAAAGGCCGCTCAACAGTCAAGCCATGCAGCGTTATCGTATCGCGGTGGGTCGGCGCCACAACATAACTCCGCGCGATATTGTTGGGGCATTTACCAACGAGGGGCGGATAAACATTCGCACCATTGGTCGAATAAGCCTTTATACCGAACATGCCACCATTGAGCTTGCTCAGTCCCTGTCGGAAAAAGAGGTAAAACAACTTCAGGGAATTAAGCTGCGCCAACAGGATATCAAGCTTCAGCAGATAACCGACACCCCTTCTACGCGCGAAAAAAAACCGCCTAAAGGGAAAAGGGTTGTGCCACGCAGCAAAAAAGCATACATACCAAAAAAACATTGTTAAAAAAATGCCCACGGCTGACAAACAGCGTGGGCGTTTTTATTTTGAAACCGCGACAGGAACCGCTTAATTATGCACGGGAGATAAAACGCCCCTCGCGGGTATCCACCTTTATCCTCTCGTTACTCTCTAGGTAACCAGGAACCTGAATTGACAAACCCGTTTCCAGTACCGCCTCCTTGGTTTGCGCTGTTGCTGTAGCATTCTTAAGAGCTGGAGCCGTTTCAGTAACGGTCAACTCTATTGTCAGTGGCAACTCGACCGTTACCAGCATATCGTTAAATACACCCAAAGTAACTTCCTGTCCGTCGGTTAGATATCCCTTGATTTCATCGTAGATATCACCGTTTATCTCGAACTGTTCATAGCTCTCCATGTCCATGAACACCCCGCTATCGTCGGCAGCATAGAGAAACTGCCCTTTGCTGCGACCGAAGTTTGCCTCATCGAGCTTGTCGCCCGATTTAAAGGTTTTGTTTAACACTTGCGAAGTCAACAGATTGCGATACTTGGCTTTAATCAAAGTATTACCACCACGTGCTGTGGGTGACTGAATATTTATGTCAATCACCACGCATGGAGCCTCATCCATTTGAAAAACCACGCCCCGTTTTAGATCTGATGCGATAATCATTTTTAAATTATACTCCCGATTTACTGCTGCCCATAGATGCCAATTAACGTCAGAAGAACGAAAAATTCTACCAGACTTATATCAATTACTGCAGGTGTGATATCTCGGTTATTGCTATTTGTCAACAACGGCACTTGTAGAACAACAATTACAGATACCGACCACGGCAACACAAACGACCATTTATCGCACCACAACACCCCTTATTTTCACATAAATAATTGACAAGCAGTTAAGCGCAGCAACGAAGTCGACGAGACTCCAATGCACCTCAAAGATCTTAAGAGCAAGAAGATCACCGAGTTAACCACCATAGCTAATGATCTGAGAATCGAAGGCGTTGCGGGGATGCGCAAGCAGGACATAGTTTTTGCCATCTTAAGTTCTACTGCCGCAAAAAAAGGGGCTATTTTCGGCGAAGGGGTATTGGAAATCCTGCCGGACGGCTTTGGTTTCTTACGCGCCACTGATGCCAACTATCTGCCCGGACCGGATGACATCTATGTTTCTCCTTCACAGATCCGTCGTTTCAGTTTAAGAACCGGTGACACTATCTCGGGGCAAATTCGACCTCCAAAAGAGGGTGAACGTTATTTTGCCTTGCTCAAGGTTTCGGAGATAAACTTCGAAGACCCAGCCATCGCCCGCAAGAAGACACTGTTTGACAACCTCACCCCTTTGCATCCAGACCAGCGCATGGTCCTTGAGACCACCAGCGATAATATCCCCATGCGAGTGATCGATCTGGTATCTCCCATTGGTAAGGGGCAGCGTGGACTCATAGTTGCACCGCCGCGCACTGGTAAAACAGTACTTTTGCAAAATCTAGCCAACTCCATCACCACTAATCATCCCGAAGCCTATCTCATTGTTTTGCTGATAGATGAGCGCCCTGAGGAAGTTACCGAGATGCAGCGTTCGGTTAAAGGGGAAGTGGTTTCGTCAACATTTGACGAACCGGCAACACGCCACGTTCAGGTAGCAGAGATGGTTATCCAAAAAGCTCGGCGACTGGTGGAACATAAACGTGACGTAGTGATCCTCCTCGACTCCATTACCCGTCTAGCGCGTGCCTACAACACCGTTGTTCCACCAAGTGGCAAGATCTTATCCGGTGGTGTCGACTCCAACGCCCTACACAAGCCAAAGCGCTTCTTTGGTGCTGCCCGCAACGTAGAAGAGGGTGGCAGCCTGACCATCATCGCCACCGCACTTATTGACACTGGCAGCAAGATGGATGAGGTCATTTTCGAGGAATTTAAGGGTACCGGCAACATGGAGTTGATACTTGATCGCCGCCTGGTTGACAAACGTACCTTCCCAGCTATCGATGTCAACAAGTCTGGAACACGCCGCGAAGAGTTGCTCCAGGACAGCACCACCTTGCAGCGGATGTGGCTACTACGCAAAGTGTTGACCACCATGAACGTGGTTGACAGCATGGAGTTTCTGCGTGAAAAACTGATGGAAACTCGTGATAATCAGGAATTTCTTGACTCCATGAACCAATAAAATACAATTAATTTCTTGCATAACTAGCGCAAAAGGGTGTATGTAGCGCTATTACTCATCATAAGAAGCACATTCTGCCTGTACAAAGCCAGGCGCATCAAAGGAGAAATATCATGAAAGAGGGTATCCACCCCAAGTATGAAGAGGTGACTGTAAAATGTCACTGTGGCAACACTTTTACAACTCGCTCCACCTATTCTAAAAACGGTGAGCTGACAACTGAAATTTGCTCTGCATGCCATCCTTTTTACACTGGCACGCAAAAGCTGTTGGATACAGCAGGTCGTATCGAGCGTTTCCGCAAACGGTACGCCAAGAAGTAACACCCCGGCGACCGAATCGGTTGTTCGATCGTGTATACTTTACAGCCGCAAGGGGACATTTAACTCTTGCGGCTGTTTCGCGTTGATTAGCCCCCCAACTTTCAGGGTTTCCCATGCTTGTTCAGCTGTTGAGTCATACACCCCAGCCAGAAAAAATTGTCGCTGCAGCAGCACGGCTATGCTACTCCGACGCAGGCATTGATGATCTACTTTCTGCCCCAGCCCAGCAATATGCGCGTCTTATCGAAAAAATACTCTCCCTCGGTCATTTTTCTGTGCTTGAGCATGTCAGCTTCAGTTTCGGCGTCGAAGGGATCAGTCGCGCATGTTCTCATCAATTGGTAAGACATCGGCTGGCATCATACTCTCAACAGAGTCAACGCTATGTAGCCAACGACACCCCATTCCCAGCAATTGAGCCACCATCAATTGCCAGGCATTCACAACTGCACCAGCGCTATGAGGTGCTGTTCGGTGAAATATATCAGCTCTACAGTGATATGTTGGCGGAAGGGATACCGGCAGAGGATGCCCGTTTCGTTCTACCCAATGCAACAGCAACCAAACTGGTTATGACCATGAACGCTAGGGAATTGCACCATTTTTTTGCTTTACGTTGTTGCCGCCGGGCACAGTGGGAGATTCGCGCCATGGCCAAGGAGATGTTGCTGTTATGTCGTGAAGCGGCACCGTTGCTGTTTGTTAACTCAGGTCCAGGTTGTTTAAGCGGTCGCTGCCCTGAAGGGGAAATGTGTTGCGGGCACATGGCTGAAGTACGCGCCGAGTATGGCACTTAGTTCGCGTTCAGCTGTGCTTAATTCTCACAACATGCGCTATGCCGCTGTTGCTGGAGGGAAGCTAAGTGACAACGTTGGACGGAAGCAATAGCGGCATAGCGCATGGTTTCGCAAAAGCACTGAATAATGTACAAAAGAACAAGTTTCGCACTATACAACTAATATAAGTTACTAACAGGATGGTTTAGTCGTGGCTATATTTGACAAGCTCGAAGAAGTTATTGATCGTTTTATGGAGGTGGAAGGGTTGCTCTCCGATCCAGAAGTGTTGTCGGATCAGAATCGCTTCCGCCAATTGACGCGCGAGCATGCAGAGCTAGCGGAACCGGTGGAGGTTTACCAGCATTATAAGCAGATAAAGCAGGAGATCGAAGATAATCGCGAGCTGTTGCGTGATGACGATCAAGAGATGCGCGAACTGGCGAAAGAGGAACTACCTGCGCTGGAAGAGGAAGCTGAACAACTGGCGCAAAAACTCACCACGCTCATGCTGCCAAAAGATCCCAACGACGGTAAAAACATCATCCTCGAAATTCGCGCCGGCACCGGCGGAGATGAAGCGGCTCTGTTCGCCTCCGACCTGTTTCGCGCCTATTGCCGCTACGCCGAACGTCACCGCTGGAAAGTGGAGATCATGAGCTCATCCGAGGCTGGCGTTGGCGGGTACAAAGAGGTGATCGCTATGATCATCGGTCAAAATGTTTACTCCCGACTCAAATATGAGAGCGGCACCCATCGGGTACAACGGGTTCCAGAAACCGAAGCACAGGGGCGCATTCACACCTCGGCCTGTACGGTAGCGGTGTTGCCCGAAGCTGAGGACGTTGATCTCGATATTGATAACGGCGACCTGCGTATCGACGTCTACCGTGCCTCCGGCGCTGGTGGTCAGCACATCAATAAAACTGAATCAGCGGTACGTATCACCCACATCCCTACCGGAGTCGTGGTGTCGTGTCAGGATGAAAAATCGCAACACAAAAACAAGGCCAAAGCGATGAAGGTGTTGAGGTCGCGTATCTTCGACGCCATGCAGGCTGAGCAAAATGCTCAGGTGGCAGCGGATCGTAAAAGTCAGGTTGGCAGCGGTGACCGCAGCGAGCGCATCCGCACCTATAATTTTCCCCAAGGGCGCTGCACTGACCACCGCATCGGGCTTACGCTGTACAAGCTCGATTCCATCATGCAGGGAGATCTGGACGAAATATTTGATGCTCTGACCACCTATTATCAGGCAGAGCAGATGGCTGGGCAGGACGACGAGTGACAGAGAACTGGACAGTCCTGAAAGTATTACGCTGGACCAGTGATTACCTGGATAGCAAAGGGGTAGACAACCCCCGCCTTGATGCCGAATTGCTCATCGGCTCAGCGCTGGATAAAGACCGGGTTGGGCTGTATCTGTGTTACGACCAGCCGTTGCTAGCAGATGAACTAACCCACATTCACCAACTGGTTGCACGTCGAGCTCAACGGGAGCCGGTACAATACATTCTGGGGCAGACAGAGTTCTGGTCACTGAAATTCGAGGTTAGTCCCAGCGTGTTGATCCCGCGTGGCGACAGTGAAATATTGGTGGAAGAGGCTCTACGCCTGATCAACGGTGCGGATAGCCACAGTTGCGACTCAGTGTTGGACATTGGCACCGGCAGTGGTGCTATTGCTATCGCCATTGCCCATGAATTTATGCATGCTACAGAACAGCGACAGCTTCAGGTCGATGCCATCGATGTCAGCCTTCAAGCGCTGCAAGTTGCTCGCGCCAATGCTGAGCATAACGCAGTTGGACAACGGATAAACTTTTACCAGCATGATATGGCAGAGTTGAACAACTTTGTCACCGAGCACATCGAGGGCGGCTATGGGCTGATTGTATCCAACCCACCCTATATCAGCAGCGCTGAGATGAACGACTTAATGCCGGAGGTTAGCCAGCATGAACCCCATCTTGCCTTGGAAGCCGGTGAGGATGGACTGGATTGTTACAAACTGTTGAGCGCTCAAGCCATGATCGCATTGCAACCCCTTGGATGGTTGGCGGTGGAGGTGGGTGCAACTCAGGCGCAAGCAGTACAACATCTATTTGAACAAGCGGGGTTAAGCAACATTTTTACCCGCACCGATTACAGCGGCATCACCCGAGTGGTTGGTGCCCAAAAAACAGGCAGCGAGGATTAGCTTGAAAAAGATCATCATCCACGGTGGCAACAAATTGCATGGCACTGTCAATATAAGTGGGGCAAAAAATGCGGCACTGCCGCTACTGTGTGCCACCTTACTGTGCGGCGGAGAACATCGACTGAGCAATATTCCGCATCTGCGCGATATCAATACTGTTATACAGCTGTTAGAAACCATGGGAGCAAAGATTACCAGAAGTGAAAACAGCGCCACCCTCCAAGCCGATAAAGTAGTCAGCGTCGAGGCTCCTTACGATCTGGTAAAAACCATGCGTGCCTCGGTATTGGTCCTCGGACCGCTGTTGTCCCGTTTTGGCAAGGCCCGAGTCAGCTTGCCCGGCGGCTGCGCCATCGGAGCCCGTCCCATCGATTTGCATCTAAAGGGTTTAGCGGCCATGGGTGCCGAGATAACCTTGGATCATGGTTATGTGGAAGCAACATGCAAACAGCTCCACGGTGCCACCATCTATTTCGATACCCCAACAGTAGGCGGCACCGAAAATCTTATGATGGCAGCAACTCTGGCACAAGGCACTACGATTTTAGAAAATGCCGCTTGTGAACCGGAAATTGTTGATCTGGCAACAGCGCTCAGCAATATGGGTGCCTGTATCAGCGGCGCAGGGACTGATACCATCACCATTGACGGCGTTGATCACCTGGTCCCGATGAACCATCGCGTGATGTCAGACCGAATCGAAGCTGGTACTTTTATGGTAGCTGCGGCAATCACCAAAGGTGACGTGACGGTGGCAAACGCTGACCCTGAATATTTAGATGCGGTGATCAGCAAACTCTCTGAATCTGGGGCCACGGTTGAACACACTCCCGCAGGAATTCGTGTTATCGGCTCAGCTCAAATAAAGCCGTTGCAGATAAAAACCAGCCCTCATCCGGGTTTTCCCACCGATATGCAGGCACAGTTTATGGCATTGCTGACGCTGGCACAGGGGACCAGCATAATCAGTGAAAACGTTTTTGAAAACCGCTTCATGCATGTTTGCGAACTGCAACGATTAGGCTCAAACATTAGGATAGATGGCAAGCAAGCCATAGTCGAAGGGGTTGACATGTTATGCGGCGCTCCAGTAATGGCTACCGATCTACGTGCCAGCGCATCATTGATTCTGGCCGGACTGGCCGCCGATAACACCACTGAGGTGGCTCGTATTTACCACCTTGATCGTGGATACGAACGATTGGAAGAAAAACTGCTAGCGTTGGGTGCGGATATCCAACGAGTTTCAGCTTGATGCACAATATAAAGTGAGGATGCTATGAGTGATTACATCACCTTTGCCCTACCCAAGGGGCGTATTTTACAAGACTCCATGGAGCTGTTCGCCAAAATCGGCATCACCTGCCCCGAAATGGAGGAGAAAAACCGCAAGCTGGTTTTTGAAAACAAGCAGGATAAATTCCGTTTCATGGCGGTTCGTGCCACAGATGTACCAACTTATGTTGAGTACGGCTGTGCCGATATCGGCGTGGTTGGCAAAGACACCCTGCTGGAGCAGAACAAGGATCTGTACGAGCCGCTGGACTTGAACTTCGGTTACTGTCGTCTGGTGGTTGCTGAACCGAAGGCGTTAAACGATCACGATGATCCAGCTAACTGGTCAAATATCCGCGTAGCGACAAAATATCCCAACGTTACCGAGCGTTATTTCGCTAGCAAAGGGGTACAGGTGGAGTTAATCAAACTGTATGGCTCCATTGAGCTGGCACCGCTGGTGGGATTGTCCGAGCGGATCGTCGATCTGGTTTCAACTGGTGCAACCCTGCGCGACAACGGCATGGTTGAAGTGGAAACTATCGCTGAAATAACCACCCGCCTGATTGTAAATCGCGCCAGCTTAAAAACCAGGCATCAGCGTATAAGTAAAATTATTGACGGATTGGAAAAAGTTATCGCTGCTACCCCTAAAATATCTTTATAGGTTGGGCAAATCATGATCAAACTACTCCGTTTTGGCAGCAGTGATTTTGACGCTGCTTTTGAGCTGATTGAGCATCGCGCCGCCCAAATTCCTGCTGACATAGATGAGACGGTGCGCAATATAATTGACGATGTGCGCAAGCGCGGCGACATGGCGGTACACGAATATACCCAGCGTTTCGATCACCTCGATTTAACCACACAAAGGATGGAGGTCAGCAGCGCCGAGATTGAACAGGCACTAAGCAGCGTGTCTGACGATGACCTGGACGCACTGAAACTGGCAGCCGGGCGCATCGGCGCTTATCACCGCCGCCAAAAACAGGAAACGTGGCTGTCAACAGACGAAGACGACATAATGCTGGGGCAATTAATCCGTCCTCTCAAGCGGGTGGGAATCTACGTCCCCGGTGGTAAAGCTGCCTATCCCTCGTCAGTTCTGATGAATGCGGTTCCAGCAAAAGTTGCCGGTGTTGATGAACTCATCATGGTGGTTCCCATGCCCAACGGTGAAGCCAACGCCCATGTTCTAGCCGCTGCTCACATCGCCGGAGTCGACCGTATCTTCCGCATCGGTGGCGCTCAGGCCATAGCAGCTATGGCTTATGGAACAGCAACCGTTCCCCGCGTGGATAAAATCACCGGCCCGGGCAACATCTTCGTCGCCACGGCCAAAAAGATGGTATTTGGTCAGGTAGATATCGACATGATTGCCGGTCCCAGCGAAATACTGATAGTCAACGACGGCAGCGGTAATCCACGCCATCTAGCCGCCGACCTGTTATCCCAGGCTGAGCACGACGAGTTGGCTTCAGCGGTGTTGGTTACCACCAGCGAAAAAATGGCGTTCGCAGTACAGACCGAGGTGGAGAAGCAACTGGAGCTGCTGCCCCGCGCCGCCATAGCCCGCAGTTCCATCGATAACTATGGCGCTATCATAGTCGCGCAGCAGTTGGAACAGGCTGTGGATCTGTGCAACCGTATCGCCACCGAACACCTTGAGTTGGCACTGGATGACCCCTTTGATCTTTTGCCACAAATTCATAACGCCGGTGCTATTTTTATGGGGCATCACACTCCCGAAGCGTTAGGCGACTATCTCGCCGGGCCAAATCACACCTTACCGACGGGGGGGACAGCGCGCTTTTTCTCCCCTTTGTCGCTGGATGATTTTGTTAAAAAATCGAGTCTGATCCGCTGTTCGGCGGCAGGATTAAAGCGGCTCGGACCGCAAACGGTACAAATTGCCAAACTTGAAGGGCTGGATGCACATGCCCGCTCGGTAAGTCACCGTTTGGAAGATGTTTAAACCACAAGTTCAACCAAAAGGAGAAGTCTGATGTCGCGAACTGCCACCATACAACGGCGTACAGCGGAAACATCGATAGATTTAACCCTGAATATAGATGGAACAGGTATCGGTGAAATTTCCACCTCGGTTCCATTTTTAGATCACATGCTCACCCTGCTTAAAGGGCACGGTTTTTTTGATTTGACCATTCAAGCTCAGGGCGATACCGAGATTGATGACCACCACACCGTTGAGGATATGGGAATCTGCCTTGGTGATGCCTTCAAACAGGCACTGGGCAATAAACAGGGGATTTGTCGCTATGGTCGCTTTACCATGCCCATGCATGAGGCGCTGGCATCGGTAGTGCTTGATTTTTCCGGCCGCCCTTTTTTGGTATTTAATGTCGATCTGCCCAAGGCTAAAGTTGGCACCTTCGACACCGAACTGGTGGAAGAATTTTTTGTCGCCTTCTGCAACCATGCTGGGGTCAATCTGCATATCAACCTCGCCTACGGCAGCAATCTCCACCATATTATCGAGGCGATATTCAAAGGGTTCGGTCGCGCACTTGACGAAGCTTGTCAAAGTGATCCACGCATCAGCGGGGTGATGTCTACCAAGGGGAAACTGGAATAAACAGATGATCACAATAATCGATTACGGTATGGGCAATCTGCGCAGCGTGCAGAAAGGCTTTGAAAAGGTGGGCTTCAGCGCGCAGGTGACAGATGATCCCCGCGTTGTTGAGCAGGCAGAGCGGCTGGTATTGCCCGGCGTCGGTGCCTTTCGCGATTGTATGACCAATTTGCGTGACGGTGGTTTTATCGACCCCATTATGCAGGTTATCGAGGCACAAAGACCGTTTCTGGGTATCTGCCTCGGGTTACAGATGTTGCTGACCCAAAGTGAAGAGTTTGGCCAACACCAAGGTTTAAACATTATTTCCGGCAAAGTGATCCGTTTTCGCGATGATATGTGTGTCGACGGCAACGAAACCCTCAAGGTGCCCCACATGGGTTGGAATCGCATCCATCACAGCGACATCCCACTGTTTAAGGGGGTTAAACAGGACAGCTATGTCTATTTTGTCCACTCCTATTACGTTAAACCTGATGACGAAACAGTAGTAGCCGCTACCACCGATTACGGTATCGATTTTTGCAGTGCCATCTGCCGCGACAACGTGATGGCTACCCAGTTTCATCCTGAAAAAAGTCAACAAGTTGGCTTGACCATGTTGAAGAATTTTGGAGAGCTTTAGATGATTGTTATCCCCGCAATTGACCTTAAAGATGGTGC
>NBLX01000045.1 GCA_002084705.1 Desulfobacteraceae bacterium 4572_35.1 | reverse complement strand
GTCGCCGAGAATCATCCTTTCGCCAAACGGAAATCTATCAGCATCAGCGATTTTTTAGCGCAACCGCTGATATCTTTTAAACCTGGCTACTACATGCGTGAATATATCTATGATTTGGCGCGCAAAAATGGGACAACCCCACAAATTTTATTTGAAACTAATCTGTTTTCCTTGGTGCGTTCACTAGTCGACGAAGGGTTGGGGATCTCAACATTGCTGAATATGGCCGTAGTCGACAGCGCGGTCAAAGCGGTCTCCTTTGATCCACCACAATATCTGGATCTTATTATCGCCTGGCAGGCAAATGGCTACCTATCTCATGCCAATCGTGCCTTTGCCAATTTCTTGTTGGAAAAAACTGCGCCATAAATATTATTTTCCCCACTTTTCAACTATCCGCTTCACTGCTTCTGCGACATTTTCCCGCTCACCAAAAGCGCTGAGGCGGAAATAGCCTTCACCACTCGGGCCAAAGCCACTACCTGGAGTACCGACAACAAAGCACTCATTAAGTAATTTATCAAAGAAATCCCAACTGGTCATCCCCTGCGGAGTTTTCAGCCAAATATAAGGGGCATTGACTCCGCCGTAACAGGTGATCCCTGCCGCGTCCAGACCCTTACGGATAATCTCGGCATTGGCCATATAGTAATCGATAATCTCCTGCACCTGCGCCCAGCCCTCATCGGAATATACTGCTGCTGCCGCTTTTTGTACTGGATAGGAGACCCCGTTAAACTTGGTACACTGGCGACGATTCCACAGCTGATTAAGCTGCACCCGCTCTCCGCTGGCGGTAGTGGCCAGCAATTCATGGGGAACTACTGTCAACCCGCAGCGTACTCCGGTAAAGCCAGCAGTTTTAGAAAAACTGCGGAACTCAATGGCGCACTCCTTTGCGCCCTCAATCTCATAAATTGAGTGGGGGATCTCCGCTTCGGTGATAAATGCTTCGTAAGCAGCATCAAACAAAATAACTGCATCATTGGCGCGGGCGTAGTCAACCCACCCCTTAAGCTGTTCTTTAGTCGCTACAGTTCCTGTGGGGTTATTGGGAAAACACAGGTAGATAATGTCAACCTTCTCACTTGGATATACCGGAGCGAAACCGTTTTCTTCAGTACACGGCATGTAGACAATTCCCTCGTAATATCCCTGTTTATCAGCTTCACCGGTGCGCCCAACCATCACATTGGTATCGTTGTACACCGGATAGACGGGATCGCCGATGGCCACTTTGCAGTCGATATTGAAAATATCGAGAATGTTGGCGCTATCGCACTTTGAACCGTCTGAAATAAAAACTTCTGAGGTTTCTAACTGCACACCAAGAGGCTTATAGGCTTTATCGATAATAGTTTGTGCTAACCAGCTATATCCCTGTTCCGGACCATATCCATGGAAAGAACCTCCCTGAGCCAGGTCATCGACGCCTTCATGAAAAGCCTTGAGGACAGCAGGAACCAGCTGCGGATAAACCCGCTCCCACAGTTGCTTTATGAAAATTCGCCCACGAGGGCATGGGTCGCTAATCAAGATATTAAACCGGCAACTATTTCAGCTCCAACACGTCCTGCATGTCATACATGCCAGCATCCTTACCTTGCAACCATTGGCAGGCACGGGCAGCACCACGGGCAAACATTGCCCGGCTCATGGCTCGGTGGGTGATCTCTATCCGCTCACCCATACCAATGAAATAGACCGTGTGCTCACCGACAATATCTCCACCGCGCACCGTTTGCATGCCGATCTCTTCATGGCTGCGTTCACCACACATCCCTTCGCGGTGATAATTTGCAACCTTATTGTAATCGCGACCCAAAGCATCGGCGACCACCTCACCCATGCGCACCGCAGTGCCAGAGGGGGAATCTTTTTTCTTGTTGTGGTGCAACTCAACAACTTCAACGTCAAAATCCTCACCGAGGATATTCGCTGCTTCCTTGAGGAGCTTAAAACAAGCGTTGACCCCAACACTCATATTTGGAGCCAGCATCACCGCAATATTGTTTGCGGTATCTGCCAACTGCTGACGCTGTTCTGGCGTGAATCCGGTTGAACCGATCACCATCATCTTGTGCATACGTGCACAGATAACTGCATTAGCCAGAGTAACTTCAGGGAAAGTAAAATCAATGAGCACATCAGCCACCTGAAGCGCCTGCTCCAAGTCATCACCGATATTAACTCCCAAAGCACCGCAACCAGCAATGAGCCCGGCATCCTGCCCTACCATTGGATGCCCCTGACGATCGATTGCTGCAGCCAACTCCATCCCTTCGGCCTCGGTAACCGATTTTATCAAAAAGCTACCCATACGACCGGCAGCTCCAGTTACGGCAATTTTCAACATATTATTTACCCTCTTGACAGTGTTCAAAACAATTGCGAACAGTAATGGATAAAATGATTCCTGATTCGCCCCCCCTAATACAACCTGTCCGAGAGGCAATAAACACTCTCGGACAGAAAAGACAGTTCAGATATTTCTTTCAACAATTTTACCGTCTAGATTAAGGATGATTCAGCCATAACAGCTTTTAAAGCTTCCAGACTTGCCGGTTGCAACCCTACCAATGGCTGACGCACAGTGGCATCACATTTACCCATCAACGCCACTGCGGTTTTAACTGGTACCGGATTGGATTCAATAAACATCGCTTTATGAATATCGAGAAGTTGCAGATGCATAGCCCGCGCATCATCCCAACGCCCTTCGTTAATAGCCACAACCATGGCCTTAACCTCTTTTGGCATAATATTAGCGGTTACCGAGATTACCCCCTTCGCTCCACAAGCCATCAGTGGCAGAGTGAGGAAATCGTCACCGGAAACAACATCAATTTTATCACCAGCTTTATTGATAATATCGCTAGCCTGAGTAACATCCCCCGAAGCCTCTTTTACCGCGACAATATTATCAATCTCCGCTAGGCGGATAGTAGTTGCCGCCTGCATGTTCATCCCGGTACGACCCGGCACATTGTACAATACCTGTGGCAACGCTACCGCTTCAGCGATAGTTTTATAGTGTTGATACAGCCCCTCTTGGGAGGGTTTATTGTAATAGGGACTGACCAGCAACAATCCGTCAGCACCCATCTCTTTGGCATGCAGACTCAACTCGACCGCCTCGGCAGTACTGTTGGAGCCGGTGCCAGCGACAACGGGGATACGCCCATTAACCTGCTCAATACAAGCACGTATAACCAGATCGTGTTCCTCATAGTTCAGGGTAGCCGATTCACCGGTAGTACCACATGGAACGATAACATCAGTACCATTTTCGACCTGAAATTCTACCAGTTGACGAAATTTATCTTCGTTGACCGAACCATCGTTATTAAACGGGGTGATGATGGCAACCATTGAACCTTTAATCATTGTGTCCTCCTCCAGACATATAAACCGTAAATACTTTTTTTAAAGCGATAACACAAGTTGTAATCAATGTAAAGTTACTATAACCGTGCATTACTCAGGTCGCTGTGGCCGCGCTGAAGCAGTGGTAGAGAATATACTTTCCAGCTGTTTATCACCTATTGCTACCACCGTGCGCAATGCGTATGTGTACTTGGTACCATTAGTCAAATTAATATCATCGTAGCCAGTATCCTTAATGGGCTTGCTGTTTAGTGGCTTTACACCAAAATAGTCATCACCACTACACCGATAAACATTGTAACCGACCAACTCAACACCCTGACGCTTTTCGTCCACTGCTTGCCAGCCAAGACGTACCTGACGATCAAAAGGCTGTGCACTGACCGTTGTGGGTGGATATGGAGCACTGAAACACGGGCGATACAATAGCGTTGCCCCACCCTCATGCCCAACACTGGTGTAAGGGACAATTTTATAGCGGTATCCAGTTTCCTCCTCAACAGCGCTATCCCACAGATAAAAACGGTTGCTGCCTCGATTATTACTGCGGTAATAAGCCAGATCAATCTTACGCAACAGTTTTTTGGGTGGACGACACTCAGGACAACCACGTTCCAAGTCGTAGTCCGATTTATAGATGGCAAAACCAGCCAGATCAGTGAGCTCACTCCCATCTTGATTGGTCGTAGGGATATCCCAACCAAGGAGCAATGCCCCCCCCTTCTGTTCCAGAGTGGCATTATCTGCCGCCTGAGGCAACGACTTCAGCAGCGGCTGCACCGGACCAACCGTGCCACAACCAATCAAGGCAATCAACAATGCTATCAATATAAAGAAACGCAGCATCTATTTATTCTCCTGCCTGTTCTTACGTGCTAGTTCAATTTCAGCGGCAACAGCAATACGCGCCGTGCCACCTGTAGCCTTACGTGCATTAACTGAAGCTTCAAGGGTAACAAAGTTATAGATATCCTCCTCTATCACTGGGCTGAACTGTTTAAACTCAGCAAGAGATAATTCCGGGATATCCTTATTGTGTTCAATGCAATAGCGTACGGTTTTACCAACGATCTCGTGTGCATCTCTGAAGGGGATCCCCTTGGTAACACAGTAATCAGCAACATCCGTTGCAGTGGAGAAACCACGCGCCGCTGCCACGCGCATGTTATCCACTTTTACATTCATTAGAGCGATCATGTCGGCAAAAATTTTCAGGCTGCCCTTGACGGTGTCAATGCTGTCAAATAGCGGCTCCTTATCTTCCTGCATATCTTTGTTATAGGCTAAAGGAAGCGACTTCATCAGTGTCAGCAAACTGATAAGATTGCCATATACGCGACCCGTTTTGCCACGCACCAGTTCAGGAACGTCAGGATTTTTCTTTTGCGGCATGATAGAACTGCCGGTGCAGAAAGCATCGCTGAGTTCGATAAAATTAAAATCGGCACTCGACCACAACACCAGCTCTTCACTTAAGCGCGACAGATGCATCATCAGCGTTGCCGAGGCAGCGCAGAACTCAAGAGCAAAATCTCGATCCGATACCGAATCGAGGCTGTTACGGGTAACACCGTCGAAGCCAAGTTCTTGCGCTACCGATTCTCGATCTATTGGAAAGGTTGTCCCTGCCAAAGCTCCCGCGCCTAAAGGCAAAACGTTCATCCGCCTTAGGCAATCGTCCATACGACCGCTATCACGACAAAACATCTCATAGTATGCCAGCATGTGATGGGCAAACAACACCGGCTGCGCCGTTTGCAGATGGGTATAGCCCGGCATGATTGTATCCAGGTTATCATCTGCCTGCTGCAGTAATGCCTCCTGCAACTTATCCAAATAAGCAAGAATAGCCTTCATTTCATCGCGCAGATACAGGCGAATATCCACTGCAACCTGATCATTGCGCGAGCGACCGGTGTGCAGCTTTCCGCCCACGCTGCCGATACGCTCGATCAAGCGCGCTTCGATATTCATGTGTATATCTTCCAAAGCAACGGAAAATTCAATCTTCCCCGCATCCATGTCAGCTAAAATCCCATTTAAGCCGACACAGATCTGCTCTGCTTCCTCCTCGGCGATAATGCCCTGCCGTCCCAGCATATGCGCATGGGCCAGAGAACCTTGAATATCGTAGCGGTACATACGCTGATCGAAGTCTATGGAAGCAGTAAACTCCTCAACAAATTTATCGGTAGGCTGGGTGAAACGCCCACCCCAGAGCTTTTTACTCATGTCGTACTCCTTACACAGAAGATGAGGCAGGATTGGGACTGAAATTGACAAGCTGCCAACCTCCCTGCGCTGTTGATTCAAAAATTGAGTGTACTTTTAGCGGCATACGCGTACTGCGCAGGTCAAATTCATAAAAAACCGGCAAGTTAAAATAATACAGCCGGGTTTCGCAGCCAAAACGTAAACGGCGAATCGGCAAACCGGAGAAATCATCTATCTTAAAATCATTGAGTTGTTCACAAGCCATTCTGTATTTTTTATGGATCATGACTGATGAATAACCAAAGGTATCTTCGGCGCTTACATGAGGCAAATAATCGCGGGTTTGCCCTGAGCTGTTACAAAAAGCGG
The DNA here is from genome assembly GCA_002084705.1 of Desulfobacteraceae bacterium 4572_35.1. Classification (GTDB taxonomy): domain Bacteria; phylum Desulfobacterota; class Desulfuromonadia; order Desulfuromonadales; family Desulfuromonadaceae; genus Desulfuromonas. Next base: position 6,540 of record NBLX01000045.1, on the reverse strand, counting down.
TTATGGTGTCCCGCACCCCCGGCGCCGCCGCCAGGTATTCGCCATAAAACCCATTTATCACATCGCGAAAGGTATCATGTTCCGGCTTGGGATTACACTCAAGAACAGCTAAAAAATCGAGATGTTGACGGGTACTGAAAAAAAGCTCATTGGCATGCTGAATAACCGTATTGATATTCGACTGATAGATCGTACGATAGATATAATCGAAGCAGATCATCGCCATGAAATTAAAACCGGTCGGATAGCTGCGAAACAGCGGAAATACTTTTCCGTGGTATAGGTCACGATGATCCAGACTCTCCTCGCCAACAAACGGATGGCTTTTGGCCTGAAGAAAAACCCGCACCCTGCCGCTACCCTCTTTAACCACAATAACAGCCCAATTAACGTGCAAATCGGCAATATCAGCGCTGTCAAGATCGTCAACAATTGACTGAAGCAGCTCTTGATTATCGTCAGCGAATCGCTCCACCACTCCTTGGAACAAAGAGAGTCGCAAATGCTCCATCCCCAACATGGTAACGGTGTTGGTACAAAAAGACTGCTCGATCAAGGCAAGGGCATCATCCAGGTGGCATGTGGGCAACGTTGCTTCTGGAAAAAGGAGAAAATGAAGTTTTTTTAAATTGCCTGCCCTCGTAGCCACCAAATTCATCACCGATTTAATCAATGCCCATTTAGCAGCAATGGCATCTTCCTCAACCTGATTGTCAATCACACGCAAATCGTTGGGGATCTGGCTGATCATACAGTGCAGATGATGACCTAGAGGGTAATCTAGGAAAACTTTCTTATCGACAATCTGAAACACCTATACAGCCCTCGAAAGTTACTTTATCGGGCACACACCGGGTATTTCACACTCGGCATCATCACCAGAAGTAGTGAAATCACGCCACAGTTGCTCAGGATAAAGGATAGATAAAATATGGCGGCTGCCAGGAGGCACATCAAGATCGAGCAACTGACTGGCATTAAACCAGCGCGCCTCACTAAGTTCATCCGGATTAGTATTTAGTTTAAAAGTTTGTGGGGTACTACGATAGTAGAGGATTATATAGTGATCTTCGCGATGACCAATACCGATATGTTCATAAACATCGATCAAACTATCGACACTGACCTGCAACCCCACCTCTTCCTCCACCTCACGCTTGAGAGCCTGATGGATAGTTTCACCATGATCGATCTTGCCACCGGGCATGACCCATTGACCATAAAATGGTGGGATACTGCGTTTCGTTAACAAAATACGGCGCTCAGCGTCGATAATACAAGCTACAACAGATGTCTTAATATGTTTTTGCAGCGGATATGACATAATCGAGCCCCCTTTGTTTTAACGGGTCAAGCCGAACCGCTTGCTCGGCTTGACCCGATATAGTTAGCCTTTCTTATTCATCATGCTACGAATACGCAAACGCAAAGCATTAAGTTTGATAAACCCTTCGGCATCAGCTTGATTATAAACCTCATCTGCCTCAAAGGTGGCAAATTCAACATTGAACAAGCTGTCGGTATCAGATTTACGCCCAACCACGCGGCAGTGACCTTTGTACAATTTTACACGAGCCATACCGTTGACAGTTTTTTGGGTGTCGTCGATAAGAGCCTGCAACGCTTCGCGCTCAGGGGCAAACCAATACCCGTTATACACCATCTCAGCGTAGCGAGGGATCAGACTGTCACGCAGATGCATCACTTCACGATCCATGGTGATAGACTCGACGCCGCGGTGCGCTTCCTCAAGGATAGTGCCACCGGGAGTTTCATAAACACCACGACTCTTCATCCCCACATAACGGTTCTCCATCAGGTCAACCCGTCCGATGCCGTGCTTGCCGCCCAGTTCATTGAGTTTGGCCAGCAGATTAGCAGGAGAAAGCTGTTCCCCGTTAATGGCAACGGCATCTCCGTTTTTGAACTCAACCTCGACAAACTCCGCCTGATCCGGTGCATCTTCCGGACGTACAGTAAGGACATACATCTCCTCCGGAGCTTCTGTCCACGGATTTTCGAGGACATCACCCTCAAAAGAGATGTGCAACAAGTTGCGATCACTGCTCCACGGAAACTTCTTGCTGGTTGGCACGGGAATATTAAACTTTTTGGCATAAGCTTCTAGGGCTGAACGGCTGTTCAGATCCCATTCACGCCAAGGCGCAATAACATGGATGCCGGGATCAAAATGGTAATAACCGAGTTCAAAACGCACCTGATCGTTACCCTTGCCAGTTGCTCCGTGGGAAACCGCGTCAGCTCCCTCAGCGATGGCGATCTCCATCTGCTTTTTAGCAATCAGCGGGCGCGCAATAGAGGTACCGAGGAAATAACGGCCCTCATAAATAGCGTTTGCACGAAACATGGGAAAGACAAAGTCGCGCACAAACTCCTCACGCAAATCTTCGACAAAGCACTTACTTGCACCGGTATCTTTAGCCTTCCTGGGAATAAAGTCGAGTTCCTCACCCTGACCCAGGTCAGCGGCAAAAGCGATAACCTCACAGCCATATTCCTCCCCCAACCATTTAAGGATGATAGAGGTATCCAAACCGCCGGAATAGGCGAGAACAGCTTTTTTTATTGTCCCTTTTTTTTGCATGAGCGTCTCCTTGACACACGAAACTAGAGTTTAATAACCTTGGTGGCCGCGATCAGATCGTGCAGTCCCCGTTTATCGCTGCGAAAAGCTACCATCAGATAGCCAATGCAGAAGATTAAATATGAAATTGTTTTGCCAACAGTCTCACGAACAAATGCTTGTCCGTAACTGATATCACCATCATCGCGATGCACTACTTTAATCCGTAGCGCCATTTTACCTGGGGTCTGTCCGCAATATCCGGTAAAAAAAACATAGTAAAAAAGTGTCACCAAAATACCCATCAGCATCAGCAACAACTGAATAGACGGATCTATGTAGTCATCACCAATATTGAGCAACATACCAACGCTGAATCCCATGGCAAACACTATAATATTGCATAGCATACTGTCGATTGTCGCAGCAAGAGCACGCACCCAAAAACCCGCCGGTTCCTCAACAAAATTATTAACTTGCAGAGGTGGAGGCACTGGTGGAGGAACCTCGGCTGTACCATCTACCTGCTCCGGCTCAACAGGCGGCACTTCCAAAGTAAAGCTCTGATTGCATTGCGGACAAGTCACTTTGCACGGCAGAGGCGGCAAAGCACTGGCTTCCACCTCGCGGCTGAAATGGCAATGGGGACATTGCACATCCATATTATTACGCCTTTCTCATCAATGTTGCCATTATCGCCTTTTGTACGTGCAGACGATTTTCAGCTTCATCAAATACCACCGAGTGTTGTCCCTCTATAACTTCGTCACTGATCTCCTCACCACGGTGAGCCGGCAGACAGTGCAATACCAAACAATCGTCGTTAGCTGCGGCAACCACTTCACTGTTGAGTTGAAAACCGGCAAAATCCTGAACCCGCTTCGCCTGCTCCTCCTCCTGCCCCATACTCGCCCATACGTCGGTGTTAAGCACGTCGGCCCCAGCAGCGGCAAATAAGGGATCATTGGTATAAATAATTTTCGCTCCCATCTCTTCAGCGCGCCGTTTTATCTGTGAATCAACCTCGTAGCCAACGGGTGTAGCAACGCGCAGTTCAAACCCAAACACTGCGGCAGCGTTGATCCACGAATGAGCCATGTTGTTACCATCACCTACCCAGCAGTAGGATTTATCAGCATAACTGCCTTTATGTTCAAGAACTGTGAACAGATCGGCCATAATCTGACAGGGATGATAACTGTCGGTCAAGGCGTTGATGACAGGAATGTCAGCGTATTGCGCCAACTCTTCAACCCCCTGTTGCGAGAAGGTGCGAATCATGATGCCATCAACATAGCGTGACATAACCCGAGCGGTATCTTTTATCGGTTCACCGCGCCCAATCTGAGTTGTACCTGAAGATAAAAACAGAGCGTGACCACCGAGCTGATACATCCCAACTTCAAAAGATATACGAGTACGGGTAGAGCTTTTTTCAAAAATCATCCCCAGGGTTTTACCTGCCAGCAGCGGATGGGCTACCCCTTGCTTCTGCTGTTGCTTCAACTCTGCACTCAGGGTAAAAATAGCGTCCAACTCAGCTGTCGACCAATCAGTCAGACAGAGAAAATCTTTTTTCACGATATTTACTCCTCTATCAGGATCCATGAGACTGTCTGGATCAACAGACTCCTGAGCCTAATTACTTACTCTTGGGTGGATAGTAGTTTGGTCGATCACCTTGATAATATTTGTAGGGGGCTTTGTATTTTCCCCGACTGCTGTGACCAATTGACCATATAACAGCGGCAACCGCCAGAGTCACAATTACAACAATAAGGATGATAATTTCCCTGGGTTGTTTCATCATTCATCTCGCTACAATTCGTCAAATCCAACAACTTCATGGAAGTTAAGCGGCAACCCCAGCCAGAATTCCGTCAAGAATTTCCATGGCAGTGTCTATCTCGGTGCGGGTAACAATGAGTGGTGGTACAAAACGCAGCACACTGCCAGCTGTACAGTTGAGCAATAGCCCTTGTACCATAGCCTGTTTTACTATATCCGCACCGGGGATATCCAACTGCAAACCAAGGATAAGACCACGACCACGCACCTCGCCAGCAAAGGGATATTTCTCACTAAGTTGCTCAAGCTTCGTGCGTAAATACGCGCCCATCTCCACGCAGTTATCAAGCACACCGTCGTTGAGCAAAGTATTCACCGCAGCCACTGCCGCCGCAGTTATCAATGGATTACCACCAAAAGTGGAACCATGCGTGCCGGGGCTAAAGGTTGCGGCTACCTGTTCACGCGCCATCATGGCTCCAATGGGGGGGCCACCGGCCAGAGCCTTGGCCAACGTCATAATATCTGGCGCAACATCATCGTGCTGATAGGCAAAAAATTTGCCCGTGCGGCCACAGCCAACCTGTACCTCATCAAAAACCAGCAGCAAATCGTTATCATCACACAATTCACGTACCGCCTGAAGATAACCAGGAGGAGCAACATTGACACCACCCTCACCCTGAACAGGTTCCAACATCACAGCACATGTTTTTCCATTTATAGCTTCTTTCATGGCGTCAACGTCACCAAAGGGGACATACTTAAATCCCGGCACTACGGGAGTAAATCCTTTGCGCACCGCATCTTGACCGGTGGCACTGATGGTACCAATGGTGCGACCATGAAACGATGCCAGCGCAGTGATAACTTCGAAGCGCTCTTTGCCATATTTTTCGGCGCTGTGCTTGCGCACCAGTTTCATAGCTGCTTCGTTGGCTTCAGCCCCTGAGTTGCAGAAAAACACCCGATCGGCAAAGGAGTTCTCGCACAGTATCTCCGCCAACTCAATCTGAGTGGGTATGTGATAATAATTTGAGCAGTGGATAAGTGTCTGCGCCTGCTGCTGCAACGCCGCTACCACCTTGGGATGGCAGTGACCTAAATTGTTGACGGCAACTCCGGCAAGAAAATCGAGATATTTTCTCCCCTCTGCGTCCCACAGCCAGCAACCACTCCCCTTAACCGCAACCAATGGATATCGACCATAGGTGGTAGTTATATGTTTATCTGCACGCTCTATCCACTGTTGGGTAATACTATTTTCAGGTTGTTCACTCATCCGTAAACCTCGCTACAGCCGTGCCGATACCGCGATCGGTAAAGATCTCCAGCAGACAGGCATGTTTCATCCGTCCATCAATTATGTGGGCTTTTTTCACCCCTTCATTAACCGCATCAACACAGCAATTAACCTTCGGTATCATGCCGCCACCGATGGTTTCATCTTCGATTAGACCAGCCACATCACCTACATCAATAGTGGAGATCAACTGACCCTGTTTATCTTTTACCCCTTCAATGTCGGTGAGTAAAATCAATTTCTCGGCATTGAGAGCACCAGCCACGCGCCCAGCTACCAAATCGGCATTGATATTGAGGGTCTCCCCATTAACACCAACCCCCACCGGAGCAATAACTGGAACAAAGCTGCTCTCCTCCAGAGCGGTCAATACCGCCGGATTGATAGAAACAACTTCACCAACCATACCAACATCAATAATCTCCGGAGTCAATGTATCCGGATTGATGCGGGTCATCTCCATCTTGCGCGCCGTAATCAGGTTGCCATCTTTACCGGATAAGCCTACGGCTTTGCCACCAAAATGGTTGATATTTCCAACGATCTCTTTATTCACCTTGCCGCCGAGAACCATCTCCACCACATTCATTGTTTCGGAATCAGTTACCCGCATCCCTTGAATGAAGTCAGTGGTACGACCCATCTCTGCTAATACTTTTCCAATCTGTGGACCGCCCCCATGAACAATAATGGGGTTGATGCCGATCAGCTTGAGCAAAATGATATCGTTGGCAAAACCCTCTTTCAGCTCATTGTCCACCATGGCATTGCCGCCGTATTTAATAACGATGGTTTTATTGCTGAAGCGCTGAATATAGGGTAACGCCTCAATCAAGGTGTTGGCTTTTTTGATGATCTCCTGCAT
>NBLX01000044.1 GCA_002084705.1 Desulfobacteraceae bacterium 4572_35.1 | reverse complement strand
CTCTTTTACCGTCAAACGCTGCCACGGTGCCGTAAGATCAACATCTTTTCCGGCATATGTTACAACTTTACTGCCACACACCTCCTCGGCAATCTCACCAATCATCTCTTCGGTCATATCCATCAGGTCATTATAGGTTGCATACGCCTGATAGAACTCCATCATGGTGAATTCGGGATTATGTTGTATCGATATCCCCTCGTTGCGAAAGTTGCGATTGATCTCAAACACCCGCTCAAAACCACCCACGATTAAACGCTTCAGGTACAGTTCCGGCGCAATGCGCATGTACAGTTCCATCTTGAGGGTATTATGATAAGTAACAAAAGGTTTTGCCGTAGCACCACCAGCAACCTGGTGCATCATCGGCGTCTCAACCTCTAGATAATCTCGTTTTTGCATAAATTCACGCATCAAAGAGATAATCTTGCTGCGCTTTCGAAATACATCACTAACTTCTGGATTTACGATCAGATCAAGATAACGCTGACGATAACGGATTTCGACATCGGTTAATCCGTGCCACTTTTCCGGTAATGGTTGTAACGATTTTGTCAACAACTGTAAAGTCATGGCACGCAAGGAGAGTTCGCCGGTCTTAGTACGAAAGGGTTTCCCACTGATGCCGATTATATCTCCGACATCAAGTTTGCCGAAAACAGCAAAGCTTTCGTCACCAATCTTGTTTTTAGCGACATATATTTGCAAACGTCCGCTACGATCCTGGATTTGGATAAAAGCTGCCTTACCAAAATCACGTCTAGCCATCATTCTTCCGGCAACAACATACTCTTCTGTGCAATTATCCAGTTTCTCAGCACTGTCGTCGGCATGAATTGCAATTATCTGAGCAGTCTGATGACTTACTTCAAAACCATTGATATATGGATTCACCCCAGCCGCACGTAAATCTTCAACTTTTGCCTGCCGCTGTGCCACTAACTCATTTACTTCTTCCATTTTACAGATGACCCTTTCAGATTCAACCACTACGCCAGATATTTATTCAATTATCTAATGAAGTTATAGTTCTATTTATTCTAATTTCTTATTCTTTGCCTAACAGATACGCCTCAACAAACTCTTCTATGTGTCCATCGAGAACCGAGTCTGTATTACCAACTTCGTAGCCGGTACGATGGTCTTTAACCATGCGGTACGGGTGTAGCACATAAGAACGAATCTGGCTACCCCAGCCTATCTCCTTCTTATCGCCGGATAAGACGTTAGCCTCCTCCTCTTTTTTCCTCAGTTCCAGCTCATACAGGCGCGCCTTAAGCTGGCGCATAGCTTCTGCCTTATTGTTATGCTGCGAACGTTGGTCCTGACAAGCAACAACAATACCGCTAGGTAGATGTGTTATTCTGATTGCAGAATCTGTTTTATTGATATGTTGGCCACCTGCTCCACTAGCGCGGAATGTATCAATTTTAAGATCTTTATCAAGAATTTCAACTTCGATACTGTCATCCAGTTGAGGAAAAACAAACACTGAACAAAAGGAGGTATGACGTTTGGAGGCAGCATCAAACGGTGATATTCGCACCAGACGATGAATCCCCATCTCTGGACGCAACCAACCGTAGGCGTAATCGCCTTCAACAGTAAAAGTTACACTCTTTATCCCAGCATCGTCTCCAGGCTGGTAATCGGTAATTTTGGTGGCAAATCCTTTCAAACTGCAAAAACGCAAATACATACGTAACAACATATCGGCCCAATCCTGCGCCTCGGTACCACCGGCTCCGGCATTGATGCTTAATATGGCATTGTTACTATCGTGCTCACCGGAAAGCATTCGAGCAAATTCCATTTGACCCAGTTGTCCTTCAACTTGATCCAACAATTGCTCCACCTCTGTGCGGGTCTCTTCGTCCTCGCTTTCCGCCCCCAACTCAACAAGTACCTGCATATCTTCCAAAACGCTGTCTGCATGTTCCCACGCACCTACAAGCTTATGCAGACGTGTGCGTTCTTTCAGCAACTCTTGTGCCTGGTCACCTTGATTCCAGAAATCTGGAGCAGCTATTTCAGCTTCAAGCTCACTGATCCGTTCCTGTTTTGCCGGGATGTCAAAGATACCCCCTCAGCTCATCGAGCTTTTCAGCCAGCTGTTTCATACGTTCAATTTCGTTGCGAAACATACAAGAATCCCTCGTTTTACCCAGTAGTTTTAATTTAAACTAAACCTTTTGCTGCGCCCCTGCCATAGCCACAACACAACAACAACAGTAAGCAAGAGTGGCACAATATCACCAGTTCGGGTATAAAGGCTAGTACCATCACAAAAATATGTATTTCCGATAATAATTTGTTGACGAAAAAGTTGTGATTGACGCACAACCCGCCCCAGAGGGTCAATTAAAGCGCTCACGCCGCTATTAGCACAACGAGCAAGCCATACCCGATTTTCAACTGCCCGCCATTGGGTCATGGCCAAGTGTTGCCACGGTGCAGACGAGTCACCAAACCAAGCATCATTGGTGATATTTACTAGCAGCTGTGCCCCCCTGTTCACCTGCTCTCGAGCAATAGCGGGGAAAATTGCCTCATAACACACCAACACGCCAAGCTCATGTCCTGCAACGGGCAGCAATTTTTTCACCCCGGAGGCAAAATCGCCCACACCATGCGCCAACTTATTCACAAAACTGAGCAATTCAGAAAAAGGGACGTACTCGCCAAAAGGGACAAGGTGTACCTTGTCACTGCGACCCAAGGTTTCCCCTTGTGAAGAGACGAGGAAGGCACTATTTAAATAACGTAACCGTTTTTCACCAGGTGAATCGCCTCTGAAAAAATAGGCAGGACTACCAAAAAGGAGCATTGAATCTTTTTCACGCGCTAACTCACGCACTTCTCTGGTAAAGCTACTCTCATCCTGAAAAAAAAATGGCGTAGCACTCTCTGGCCAGACCAGCAGCTGAGCATCTCTAACCTGAATACTTAATTTTTTATACCTGTTAAGGGTTGGAGCCAAACGCCTCGGTTCCCATTTAAGTGACTGCTTAACGTTCCCCTGAATCAGAGCCACACGCAACGCTTCACCACTGTTAACGTCAATATCGTGAATACGCCACAGCCCATAAGCATAATTCACCAACCACAGCGACACGACTATCAACATAAGTCGCCACGGAAAACGTTCATGAAAACGCACGACGTGCCACAACCTGGCAATTGAATAATTGACCACTATCAGGAGAAAAACCACTACATACACACCACCAAGATCGGCACTTTGCATAAGCACCGGATACGGCGTTTGTGAATATGCTATATTCCCCCACGGGAAACCTGAAAGAAAATAGCTGCGTAGATACTCACCAACCAACCACACTGTCGGCATAACTAGTGCCAGGGGCAACTGCAATTTGCTATTGATATAGCAAGCGCACCAACAACACAGCCCCCACCAACAGGCTAAATAGACAACCAACAAAAGATAGATAACTATAGACAGAGCAAGGGGCAAATGACCAAAGGTGGTCATTACATTATTGAGCCAATAGAGCACTAGGGCAAAAAAAATCACCCCTGCACTAAAACCACTACGCCATGGACGTTGTTGCACCACAACAAACAGTGGCACCAACGCCACCCACGCCAACCAAGCTACCTGTACCCCTGGAAACGCTAAAGCGAACAACAATCCTGAAACCAGCGGGGCCAGTATTGAAAAAATATTTTTCTTCTTGGCGGATATCACTATTGCGACAGGGATGTTTTTTGCTCACCAACAGTAACGCTACCACTTTCTGAGGCTGAATCAACTGTCGAAAATTCATGAGACATTATCCGTACACGATGAATGGAGCGTTCGTCACATTCCAGGACAATAAAGCGTAATTTATCTATTACCACATCTTCTCCATCCTTGGGCAAGTGTCCTAAATGGTGCAACAATAACCCCCCAACGGAATCGAATTGATGCCGTTCAATTTCTGGTAAAGAATAATAATCCTCAAGCTCATCAAGACTCAGGCGTGCATCGATAACAACACTGCCATCGTCCTGTTCAACAAGAAGGTTCTCTTCCGTGTCGTACTCATCTTTTATATCGCCAACAATCTCCTCGATCAAATCCTCTAAAGTGATTAATCCAGAGGTTCCTCCATATTCGTCAATCACAATGGCAATATGCTTACGTTTGGTGCGAAAATCGCGCAGCAACTCTTCTACTCTCTTTGTTTCCGGCACAAAATATGTTGAATGCATTAGATGATGTAACGATATTTCATCTTGAGGTTTTCCCCAGTAACGCAACAGATCTTTGGCGTAAACTACGCCAACAATATTATCAACAGACTGTTCATAAAGAGGAATGCGGGTGTGACCATACTTTATGATGGTAGCTATAAGTTCATCCAGCCCGGCATCAACCGCACAACAGTGCATCTCCGTACGGGGAACCATCAATTCGCGTACAATAGTGTCGCCAAATTCGATAATAGAACTGAACATCTCCCCCTCGACAGCATTGATAATCCCATCCTCTTCAGATGCATGAATCAACGCTTGAAGATGTTCTTCCGAGGTAACCTGATGGTTGGTGCTACGAAACAGTCGCTGCCACCAGGATGTTTTTGTTGTCGACTCGTGCGTCATCAGAGCGTACCTTCCCCATTAACATCTATGTCCGCAGCACAGTCTTGCTCTATGCCCAGCACAGGAAAAATCTGCGTACGCAACAGGGTAAACAACTCAACTTCTTTTGCTTCCATCTCTTCAGCTTGCTGTTGCGTTCCCCGTTCATGATCATACCCGAGCAGATGCAACACTCCATGAACAAGAAGGAAACTGAGTTCACTGAACAGACTCGCTCCAACCTCCGAGGCATCACGCGCCGCAGTCTGCGCTGAAATAACAACATCACCGAGTAGATAGGGACATATACCAGCGCCCTCTCCCTCCTGTTGGGCAAAAGAGATCACATTGGTTGGGTTATCGCGTTGTAAATAATCACGATTTATCTCCTGAATCTGCTCATCGTCAGCAATGAGCACAGATAATTCCGTTTCTTCAGGACATCCCAAGGCGTTTAAGATCGTCTGCGCTACCCTCCTGATGTCGTTCATCTGAATCTCGTGTATCTTTTGCCGGTTCTCTATATAAATCATCACCTTTTATACCCTCTTTTTTTCCATTCTTTTTCCCTTTTACTTCTCGTGGTTCGTCGTCTTTAACGTCACTGCTGTTATCGCCTTTGCCTTCTTTGTTCTGTTCTTTATCCCGCTCCTTATATGCCGGTTCGGGATAATCGATGCGATTATGGAAAATCCCCGACAAAATACGATTAAAACTCTTGGCAATTTCGTGCAGATCTTTCAGAGTTAATTCACACTCGTCCAATTGCCCATCGATAAATATTTTATTAATTATTTTCTGCACCATCCCCTGAATACGTGCCGGGGTTGGCTCCGACAATGTACGCCCCGCAGCCTCAACGGCGTCAGCCAACATGATCAGTGCTGCCTCGCGAGTCTGGGGCTTCGGACCTGGATATCGGTAATCCTGCTCATTCACCTGAGCATCTTTGTCACGCTGTTGTGCCTTGTCATAAAAAAACTTTATAAGTGATGTACCATGGTGCTGGTGGATAATATCAATCAGATCCTGTCCCAGTTTATTTTCACGTGCCAGTTCTACTCCATCTTTAACATGTGAAATTAAAATCAGGGCGCTCATGGAAGGTGCTAATTTATCATGCCTGTTTTCCGGCAGATGCATATTCTCAGCAAAATAAAGTGGTTTTTTCATTTTACCGATGTCGTGATAATAGGCTGCAACTCTAGCTAACAACGGATTAGCTCCGATAGATTCGGCCGCATTTTCAACCAGATTTCCAACAACAATAGAATGATGATAGGTTCCCGGAGCCTGAATCATAAGTTCACGCAAAATAGGGGTATTCATATTCGCCAACTCTAACAATTTAAAATCGGTCGTATATTTAAAAATTGATTCCATTATAGGGATGGTACCATTAACAATAACTGCGCAACCAAAACCACCGATAAACGCAAAAACAAGCCGATATAATAATTGGATATCGAGGGAAGCATCTGACAGAGCAAATATTCCCAGCACGGCTAACATGTTTGCCAACGACAGATATAATCCTGCTATATATAAATTACTGCGTGCTTTGCTGTGACGTACCCAATGTGAAGCGGTCACGCCACCAACAAGAGCATATATAGTCAACAACAGATTACTACCGAACAACATACCAACCAAAAGGGCAAACAACAGAGCAAAAACGTATGCCACCTCCGAATTGAGCACTATACGCACCAACATAGCACCAGCAGCAAATGGCAATGCATAGTAGTAACATACTGAATCTATATACGGAAAAGCACTTTGCATGGCAGCTGAAATAAAAACACCAACTTTTATAACAATAAAAAAGCTGACAAAAACCAACGCCAAAAACATCAGATCACGTAACTGAGGATCATATTTACGAATATTCAACTTGGCAAAACGGTGCAATGTATAAAAAGAAAGGATAATCAACAACAGCAACCCAAAAGCACTGCGAATAATTTTTGTCCCTTCAACCGATGATCGTAGAGCACGCAACTTACGCACCTGCTCCTCGGTCACCCGCTCTCCTTCACGAACAATCATTTCACCACGCTTGATCTGCAACAGAACCGGCAACACCGCTTCCGACGCAGCCAAGCGACGAGACTCCGTCTCACTTTGATTAAAAGTTAAATTTGGTCTCACCATTTTCTCAACTATGCCAAGTATAGTTAGTCCATCTTTTTTCCCCTTATTTTTACCAAACAATACTTTTTTGAGTTGTGGTATAACTTCATTCAGGCCAAGCACACCATCCACATCAGTAACATTAATCTCCTTTTTTGTAGCCAAATCTCGTACTGCAATTTCACCATGCCAATTAGACTTAAAAAGAGCTAAATTCCCTACAATTTTACCGTGCAGCACCGTGTTCAAGCTTTGAGTAAACCTGTTAACAAATTCTTCATCAGCAGCCAGTCTGCGCAGTACCGTTAATTGTTCAGCAGTTAATTCCACACCAAGCAACTCCGCAACATTCACCGGAGGTGTTACTGCCACGCCATTACTTGCTTCAGAAGAAATTGGCATAGCGATATCGCTGTTATCAACAGCGGCGGATAGCTTAGACTCTGGAGTAACCATTTTTTTAGCGGCATCACGCTGAGCCATACGATTAACTTCATCTGCCACAGCTGCAAGTGTATCCGTAAATTTAGCAACTACCGCACGGGTTGGTCTCGGGTCATAATCATAAACCGGCAAAACTGCCAATGCAGCATTGCTCTTCTTTTTTTCTGTAAGTTCTGGTTCTGGAACCAACATGCCATGCGGAGTTTTAATATCACGTGAAGCTATATCTCCAGAATGATAGTGGTCATAGATAAAACTACCCTTAGGGATAATAATGATGGTTAAAACAACGGCCAAAGCCAACAACAACAAACGTTTATAAACAGCGCTGTTCTCTGTTAGCCGATTTTGTTGCAACGGTTTAGTTTTCTGTTTAGCTTTCGGTGCCATATTCAAGCTTTCTCGTATGCCTGTACGATACGTTTTACAATAGGATGTCTGACAACATCAACATCGGTAAAACGTGTTATCGCTATACCCTCAATATCAGATAAAATTTTAACAGCCTGCAGTAGCCCAGATGGTCGACCACTAGGCAAATCTATTTGGGTTACATCTCCCGTTACAACAGCCCTGCTACCAAACCCAATGCGAGTCAAAAACATTTTCATCTGCTCAGTAGTGGTATTTTGTGCCTCATCGAGAATAATGAAGGAATCATTGAGAGTCCGCCCACGCATAAAAGCTAGCGGAGCCACCTCAACAACTCCCTCATCTATCATATCCTGACCCTTATTGAAATCAACCATATCAAATAGTGCATCATATAGTGGCTGCAAGTAAGGATTAACTTTTTCAGCAATATCTCCGGGCAAAAAACCAAGTTTCTCACCCGCCTCTACCGCAGGTCGCACCAGTACAATTCGGCTAACCTGTTTTTTCTGCCAAGCAGCTACCGCCAGCGCCATGGCTAAATAGGTTTTTCCTGTACCCGCTGGACCTACCCCAAACACAACATCGTGCTTTCGAATTGAATCGATGTAAATTTTTTGGGCCAGACTCTTAGGTGCAATAAATTTATTACGTGCCGACACCAGAACTGTGTCAAAGAAAATATTGGTGAGATTGGCAGAACTATCGCTACGCAGAATATTTACCGCATAGTCGATATCTGGTGGATAAAGATGATAACCCTTACTAAGCAAAAACAGTAATTGCTGCAAAACCAACTCAGCTAGCTCAACATCAAGTTTAGCTCCATCAATCTGGACTTCACTGCCACGCGAACCAAATCTCACATTAAGCAACTGTGCCAACTGATCTAAGTTGCAATTGCTCTGACCTAACAGGGAGTTGGATAATAATGGATCGGATATGGTGAAACAACTTCGAACTAAATCTTCGCTCACAGTACCTCGGCACTACGCAAACAGAACACCCACGATCACTGACAAACTCGCCTACAACCAAAAAAGGAGCAACAAAGCTTATGCCACGTTGGATCACATTGGATCCATAAAACCACAACGAACCATGTAGCATCCTCTTTAAAACCGGAGAACAGTAATCTTTCATACAGGGTTTTGCAACTCTAGCACTAAAAAACAGCTAAATCAACAACACCCAAGAGACTGTCGGGCTTAGCGAATTATAGCGAAAAATTGACTGTTTTTCAAAAAACTGACAAAAGAAACCGTTGAATCAACTCTCTTTTATTTGTCAACAAAAATAAACGTTAGGCACCAACAACAAATTTGCCTTTATATTTTTAAACTCTATGCTATAAAAGACAGCGCGTATTCAGCTAAAAAATACTTCTGTACTTGATTGTATTCGAACTTACGACATACAATTCTGCTGCTTCATTCTTGTTTTTATTTTTTCAATTTACTTTTTCATCTTATAGATAATATCAGGTGAATACAAAGGAGTCTTAGCATGGGCGAAATTACAGATATTTATGCACGTGAAATACTCGATTCGCGTGGCAACCCAACTATTGAAGTAGATGTTCTCCTCGACAGCGGAGCATTTGGTCGCGCTGCTGTGCCAAGTGGCGCATCAACTGGTGAACGCGAAGCTCTGGAACTACGTGATGGTGACAAATCGCGCTATATGGGCAAAGGAGTACTTAAGGCTGTAGACAATGTCAATGAGGTGATCTGCGATGCTCTTATAGGTTGGGAAGCTAGTGATCAAGCTGGCATTGACGCAAAACTAATTGAACTCGACGGCACTGAAACAAAAAGCAAGCTTGGAGCCAATGCTACTCTGGGTGTTTCCCTGGCTTGTGCTCGCGCCGCCGCAGAGGAATCAGGGCTGCCATTTTATCAGTATCTTGGCGGAACCAATGCCAAAGAACTTCCCCTGCCAATGATGAATATCCTTAACGGTGGTGAGCACGCAGACAACAATGTCGACATCCAAGAGTTTATGATTATGCCCATAGGCGCACCGTCGTTCAAGGAAGCGTTACGTACCGGAGCAGAAATTTTCCACTCTCTTAAAAAAGTCCTTAAAGACAAAGGGCATAACACCTCCGTGGGCGACGAGGGTGGTTTTGCCCCAAACTTGAGCAGCAATGAAGAAGCTCTGCAAGTTATCGTAGAAGCCATTGAAGTTGCTGGTTACAAACCTGGTGAAGATGTCGTTTTGGCTTTAGATGTGGCAGCATCTGAAATCTATGCTGATGGCAAATACAATTTTGCCAACGAGAAACAAGCCATAAAAACCGCAGCTGAAACTGTTGACTTTTACGCCGACCTTATTGAACGCTATCCAATAATTTCAATTGAGGATGGTCTGGCTGAAAACGATTGGGACGGTTGGAAATTGATGACAGAGAAACTCAGCGACAAAATCCAGATCGTTGGTGATGACCTGTATGTCACCAACACTAAAATCCTTAAAGAGGGAATTGATAAAGGGATCGCAAACTCAATCCTGATTAAACTAAACCAGATTGGTACACTGACCGAAACCCTTGAAGCCATTGAAATGGCTAAACGGGCTGGTTACACTGCAGTCATTTCCCATCGCAGCGGTGAAACGGAGGATTCAACCATCGCCGATTTGGCTGTTGCCACCAACGCAGGTCAAATCAAAACCGGCTCTCTGTGTCGTACCGACCGCATCTGCAAATACAACCAACTGCTACGTATTGAAGATGAGCTTGAAGGAATTTCAATTTTCAACGGAAAAGACGTTTTTTACAATCTAGGCTAACCATATCGAGCCTAAGTTGGACAAACTAGAGCCTCACTCGGCAAATTCAATCGAGTGAGGCTTTTATTTTTTTTAAAGACCAAATTTATCCAATCGATATCGGATAGAGCGGAAACTGAGTTGCAACAATTTAGCCGCATGCTTGCGAACACCTCCGCAACGCTCCAAGGCCTGCTGAAGTATCTGTCTCTCAACTTCTTCAAGATATGACTCCAAATTTAATCCAGCCTCCGGAATCCTACACGAATTGACCAGCGAACAATTTGCATTTAAAAATTGGGGTGGCAAGCTATCCTCACCAAGAACATCACCATCCCCAAAAATAAGACAATGTTCGATAACATTTTCCAACTCTCGAATATTGCCTGGCCAATCGTAATCCAGCAAGCGCCGCATCAACGCTGTTGAAAATTTTATATCCCGACCTGGAGCCAAATTAGCACAGAGTGATTTAATCAACAGTGGTATATCTTCCCTGCGCTGCCACAACGGCGGCAAATGCAAGCGGATAACATTAAGACGGTAAAACAGATCCTGACGAAACTCACCATCAGCTACAGCTTGTTCTAAATCACGATTGGTCGCGGCCAAAATTCTGACGTTAATATTAATATCCGCAGTGCCACCAACCCGTCGAATTTGTTTCTCCTGCAAAACACGCAACAGCTTACCCTTTTCATGACCGAACAGTTCACTTTCAAGGAGATTTTCCGGAATTGCACCACAATTTATCGGCACAAATGATGCGGTAACTCCTGCGCTGTTATGATGAATTGCCCGAGCCACCAGCTCTTTTCCGGTACCAGACTCACCACTAATGAGAATAGTTGCGTTAGATTTTGCCACTTTCTCAATCATCCTATACAGATCCTGCATAGGTCTACTTCTGCCAATCAGTCGATCAAAAGAAAAGCGACTATCCAACTCTTGACGTAATCGATAATTTTCCTTTTTCAACTCTCGATGGTTTAAAGCGTTACGAATAACCAGCCGAATTTCATCGTTTTTAAAGGGTTTATTCAGATAATCATAAGCACCCTCTTTCATCGCTTCAACAGCCTGTGTTGCAGTAGAAAAAGCTGTCATCATAACCACTACGGTGTCAACCCCAAGCATTTTTATCTGACGCAACAACTCGATACCATTTAAATTTGGCATCCTTACATCACTCAACACCAGGTCATAAACATTTTCGTTTAACAAATCAACTGCCTGTTTACCATCGGCAGCACAGTCAACCTGATATCCTTCACCTTGCAGCATGATAGACATAAATTCACGCATACTTTGCTCATCATCAACAACCAATAGATGCTGTTGTTTTTTCTTTGTTTTTGCCATTGTTTGTTGTCTCATAAGAACAATATTAAACCAGATTATTTTCCAGTGGCTTCTTTATCACCTAGAACAATCTGGAAACGAGCACCGCCCCAGCTATTCTCCGCACACTCTATACTCCAGCCATGCGCTGAAATAATAGCATGCACTATTGACAGACCCAACCCGGTTCCAGCTGGACGTGTGGTATAAAAAGGATCAAACATCCTCATTTTATTCTCGGCATTAACCCCGACACCATTATCGTCCACCCATAACAGTCCCTTTTTACTATCAACACCAACGACAATATGTTTTGGTTGTTGCGCAAACTGTACAGCATTAACCAACAAGTTCCACAAGGCTTGGTGTATCTGGGCTTTATCCATGCGCACCAAATACGCCTTCGGCATGACTAACTCTACCTGAATTTGAGCAAAAAGCGGATCGCTCTTTGCCAGCATAACTACTTCATTCACGGTTTCAATCAAATCACCTTCAATCAAAACCGGCATTTGGGGTTTAGCAAAAACCAGGAAATCGGAAACCAATCGATTAAGTCTCTCAGTTTCTCTTTGTATTATGGCAAACAACTTTTGATTTGTTGCCTTAAAATCAACCTGCTCGGCTAATAATTGAATACTCCCACCAAGAGAGGCAAGAGGGTTACGAATTTCGTGCGCTAACCCAGCAGCAAGCTTACCCACCGCCGCCAAACGTTCACCAAGCTGCAGCGAATACTCCAATTTTTTCGCATCAGTAAGATCTTGAAAAGTAATTAAAATACGTTCCATTCCAACGCCATCTTGTTGAATTTGGATCGCATTGTAGCCTATAATTCTCTGTTCCTCTTTTTCATTAACATAACTAAACTCACCCCGATCAACAGGTAAAGCTTTTTTATCTATAATCAACTCGGGGAAAATATCTGATATTTTTTTCTTATAAGCATCACTACTGGATATAGCACACATAGTGGCCGCTGCAACATTGAACAAATTTATTTTGCCACTGGCATCAACAACAATCAAACCACTTGGTATGTTTTGGAGAATAACCGAATTTAATTGCTCAAGGGCGGCATAATCTTCCCTTTTCCGTTGTAGCAATTGTTCCGACCGGCGTAACCGGAGCGACAGTATGTTCCCAAGAATCCCCGCTAATACAAAAGTTACTAAATTGAGAAACAGGCGATAAATAATTTCCTTATTATCTAACGGGAGTGAAACATATACCATTGGCAGATAAGCATAATATTGCAAACCAACCAGGCCTGTGTAAAAAACTACAGCCGCAACAACCGTTGTATATAAATCTTTGCGCGTGGCAACCAAAGCGCTACTGAGGATTACAAATATAAACAGAAAAGGAAATAAACTGGCAGCACCACCAGTTATATAGACTACGAAAAAACTAAGGAGAAGATCCCACCCTAACTGGATCTGGATAAACAATCGGGAATAAACTTGCCTACGCAGTAACCACACCAATGAAATACAAATCTGCAGGAAAGTTATGGATAGCAGAAACAACAAACGTAAATCTGCGTCAAACAATCCCCCCCCTGGATAAAATTGACTCAGGAAAACCGTCCCGCCCAAAAACAGAGTGGTTATAAACGTGCGCGCCAACAAATACCAAACCAGCAGAGCCACTGAATATGATCCCGTAGGTCCAGAACCAGGCCCACTGTAGCTATCATCTCCCGACACTGTAGCTGCTGGCGAAACAGAAAACATACAAAACACACCACCTTCTGCATGGGGGTAAAAAACCAACTACCCCCCCGCTGCACCTGCGAGCTTAAAGATAGGCAGATACATAGCGATAACCAAACCGCCGACAGTTGTACCCAAAAACAACATCAACAGTGGCTCCATCATAGCCGTTAAGTTACCTACGGCATCGTCAACTTCATCATCATAAAAATCGGCAATTTTATTGAGCATGGTATCTATGGAACCTGCCTGTTCTCCAACCGCAATCATCTGACACACCATGGGCGGGAACACACCTGATTTTGTCAACGGATCAGCTATGGTATTTCCTTCACTAATACTTTGACGCACCTGAACAATCGCTTTTTCTACAGTTTTGTTACCAGCAGTCTTGGCAACAATATCTAAACCATCAAGGATAGGCACCCCGCTCGAAACCATGGTTCCCAAAGTTCTGGTAAACTTTGCTACGGCAACCTTACGAATAAGGATACCAAAAACAGGAGCCTTAAGTGCCAAATCATCAATAACCTCGCGCCCACGTTTAGTGGCATAGATCTTTTTGAAAGCAAAAATAACTAAAATAAAACCACCGATAATCACCAATATATAGCTCTGAATAAAATTGCTTAAATTGATAACAACTTGAGTTGGCAGGGGCAGAGCACTGCCAAAGTCGGCAAACATTTTTTCGAAAGCTGGAATAACAAAGACAAGGATGACCCCGATAACAACCGTGGCAATACCAACAATTGTTGTTGGATAAGTCATGGCACTCTTAACCTGTTTCTTCAGCTTCATCGCTTTTTCGATGTAAGTTGCCAAACGATTAAGTATTGTATCCAGAATACCTCCGACCTCACCGGCGGCAACCAGGTTAACAAATAATTCATCAAAAGCTTGTGGGTGTTTGCGCAAGGCATCGGCAAAAGTAGACCCAGACTCCACATCCTCTTTCACCTTTAGCAAAATCTGTTTAAAAGTGGTATTTTCTTGCTGATTTGACAGAATATCTAGACACTGGATAAGAGGCAAACCGGCATCTATCATGGTAGCAAACTGGCGGGTAAAAACAACTAGCTCCTTAGTGGTAACTTTTGGAGCAAAACCGGGGATTTTTATCTCTATATCCATCCCCTTACCACGTTCCTTTACCTTGGAGGCAACAACACCCTGTCGCCGCAATTGAGCGCGGACCATAGCTTCACTGGGTGCTTCCATCTCACCCTTCAACCTCTTTCCCTTGCGATCTTTACCTTGCCAAGAATATTTAGCCATCGTCCACCTCGCCTCATCAACGGTTTTCTAATAGAGCGGTAATTAAAATAGTTTGCTAATTGGTTGAATTGTAGTTCGTTTTACCTAAATTTCAAGCTTAACCTCAACTCATTTTCTGTGCTCCACCGTGGGGTCGGCGAATAACGGTCGATGGATTGGAAATCATCTGGCGTAATTCATCTTTCTCAGATGACCGTGCCATTGCACTCTCAAGAGTAATGAGTTTGCGGTGATATAGATCAAACAGAGACTGATTCATAGTTTGCATCCCATACTTTTCCTGCCCCATCTGCATCTGCGAATACAATTGATGAACCTTATCGTCACGAATCAATGCCCTAATCCCAATATTTGGAATCATTACCTCCAAGGCCAACACCCTACCCTTGCCTGACGCACGCGGTATCAACGTTTGTGATAAAACACCCTCGAGCACAAAAGACAATTGGGTTCGAATTTGAGACTGTTGATTGGTAGGAAATACATCGACTATGCGGTTAATGGTCTGAACGCAACCATTGGTATGCAATGTCGCAAAACATAGATGACCTGTTTCAGCAATAGTTAAGGCAGCCTCTATGGTTTCCAAATCACGCAGTTCCCCCAATAACACGACATCAGGGTCCTGACGCAGTATTGATTTAAGCGCCCGCTTAAACGATTGGGTATCACTGCCAACTTCACGCTGATTGACAATACAGCCCTTATGCGGATGAATATATTCGATTGGATCTTCAATGGTTATAATATGATCGTGACGCTCAACATTGATCGCATCAATCATAGATGCCAATGTGGTTGTTTTACCGCTACCTGTCGGCCCAGTAACTAACACCAGCCCTCGCGGTCGACGTGAAATTTCATGAACTACGGCAGGCAACCCCAATTGTTCAAAGGTGAGAAATTCATAAGGAATACGGCGAAAAGCACCAGCTATCGCGCCTCGTTGCACATAAACATTACCACGGAATCTTGCTAGACCCTTAACCCCAAAGGAGAGGTCAAGCTCATTATCCTCTTCCAGAACACGCTTCTGCGCATCGGTCAATATGCTGTAGCACAATTGTTTGGTATCATTCGGCATCAGAATAGGATGATTCAACGGTCGCATCTCTCCATCTACTCGAATTTGCGGTGCAGCGCCGGTAGTGATGTGTAAATCTGAAGCGCCAGACTCAACCATAAACTTCAAAAAATCATGTATTGTTGCCATAATATCTCCAATCAGTTTAACAAGGCTTAAGCTCAGTCCACATCACAACGACACTGGCAGTGTAAATATCTAATCAACAGTCGTCTAGTCATCCGCCACAGTACAGCGCAGCACTTCCTCGAATGTAGTTATCCCCTCTTTTAGCTTGGTGAGTGCGGACTGTCGCATAGTTCGTACTCCGAGACGCATCGACTCCCGTTTTATCTCCGCAGTATTAGCCCCAGCCAACACCATTTCACGAATTTCATCAAACATTGGCATCACCTGATAGATACCAACCCGCCCTTTATAGCCGCTATCGTTACAATTAGCACAACCCTTGCCCTTGTAACACACGAACTCATCCACCTCTTCTGGTGGCACTCCGGCATCAAGTAACGCTTGTTTCGAAATATCATCAACCTCCTTACACTCATTACACAACCTCCTGCCCAAGCGTTGTGCAGTAACAAGGTTAACAGCGGAAGCAACTAAAAAAGGTTCAATACCCATATTCAACAGGCGATTGATGGTACTTGGAGCATCATTAGTGTGTAGCGTTGACAATACAAGGTGTCCGGTCAACGCCGCTTTTACCCCTATCTCGGCTGTCTCAAAATCTCGAATCTCACCAATCATTATGATGTCCGGGTCCTGACGCAAAAAAGCACGCAGAGCACTGGCAAAATTAAGCCCAATCTCCTCATGCATCTGCACCTGATTTATTCCAGCAAAGTTAAATTCAACTGGATCCTCTGCTGTGGAGATATTTTCGGTCGTTTTGTTCAATTCACTTAAAGCTGAATACAAAGAAACAGTCTTGCCGCTCCCTGTTGGTCCGGTAACCAAAACCATACCGAAAGGCTTACTGATCTCCTGTTTAAACCACCTAAGAGAGTCCTCTTCATAGCCAAGCTTGGTCATATCCAATTGCAAGTTAGACTTATCGAGAAGACGCAAACATATTTTCTCGCCAAACAAAGTCGGCAGACAGTTAACCCGGTAGTCCATATCCTTACCACCAGGAAGTTTAATTTTTATCCGACCATCCTGTGGCAGTCGGCGCTCAGCGATATCCATCTCCGACAGAATTTTAATTCTTGAAGTTATGGCGTTTTTCAACTTCAAGGGTGGCTTCATCACCTCATACAGAACACCATCTATCCGGTAGCGCACCCGAAAACTTAGCTCATAAGGCTCAATATGAATATCAGAAGCCCCTTTTTTTATAGCGTCAGTCAATATCAGGTTAACCAGTTTAACAACAGGAGCATCTTCCGTTGCCATCTGTAACGCATTCAGATCAACCTGATCCTCTTCCTCAACAACTTCAAGGTCGATATCTTCCAAATCACCCATAACATCGGCCAATGTGGCAGACTGGTCGTAATATTTATCAATTGCGTTCTTTATGGCACCTTCTGTCGCAACCACAACTTCAACATTATGACCAGTCATGAACTTTATATCATCAATAGCGAAGATATTGGAGGGATCGCTCATGGCAACAATCAACGTTGCCCCGGCACGACTTATAGGAATTAAATGATATTTTTGAACAACAGCGGCATCTATCAGTTTAACAACACTGAGATCGACCTCAAACTCGGCAAGGTCAATCAGCGGCGCACCATATTGGCGCGACTGAAAAGCAGCAAGATCATCCTCACTGATATATTTCAATCGGATAAGAGTAGCCGGCAACCTTTCCCGATTCATCTTCTGCTCGGTAATCGCCTTTTCCAACTGCTCAGCATTGATCAAGTTGTTACGTACTAACAGGTCGCCTAATCGATTATTTGCCATATTTTTTCACTCATGATGATCTCGTAAAAACGGATAAAAGGGCTAATCAAGAGCTTCATATCCCAAGGAATAATGGTTATTCAAGGGAAAGAAGAGGCATACATATTGTATGTTGAACTCTTGGACAAAGGCTGCAACGAACGTAGGCGAAATTCTTGTGGCGCCATCAACTAAATGGGTAAAAGAACTTAATGTTTAGCGTTTTCAACATTCATATCAAGTGCCGCACGCATAACACCGTCCACATTATGCCCCGTCCACAGTTCAAACGCCGCCTCACCTTGTGCCGCTAACATTCCTAAACCATCACAGGCAAGAAATCCTGCTGCTCTTGCGGCACGCACCAGCGGTGTACCATATGCAGAATAGATCATGTCATAAATAACCATATTTTTACTAAAACGCTCCCATGGTAACACATTAAAGGATTCACCGGAAAGACCAATTGATGTTGAATTGACAATTAAATCGCCTTTCTTAAAAACCTCTATCAACTCTGATGAAAACGTTACGAAAGAGGCAAACTCTTTATTCGCAGTACCACTTTCCGTTTTGCTGTCACCTGTTGCTAAACAAAAAGGAAATGCGCTGAATGCCACCTGCGGAAAATGTAAACTACAGGCATCTACTAAACGCTGAGCCCGTGTTAATGTACGATTGACAACGG
>NBLX01000043.1 GCA_002084705.1 Desulfobacteraceae bacterium 4572_35.1 | reverse complement strand
GATTGTTTTGCCCCAGGAGCGAGGTATGTGGCAAATATTTTGTTGTTGTGGTCCAGTATTGATGCTGCTTGCACCGATGGTTTAGCGGCTAGTGATTTCAGTAGTGTGGTGGCACCATTTTTGTCATTGAATGCAAGTGCGGCGCTGCATGATTCGGCATAGATGCGGCTAAGTGTCCTTAATTCTGAAGACGCTTGTTGCTTGATGGTCTGATGTTGATGGACATAGTAAGCTAGAGATACAAGGAATATTGTGAGAGCTGTTACCGCAAAAATTACACAGTTTAATTTGTAACGTAAAGGTAGGTTCTTGAATGTTTTTTTTACCATTATTCTTCCCCTAAAACTTTCAGTGCCAGTACGTAGACTTTATAACTTAATTCTAGCCCCTGTTTTTCAATGGCTGTACGGTTTATGATGAAGCGAAGTTTCCCTTCGTGAACGCAAAATTCGATGCAACCGCCGTGTTCGGCAAACCCCGGTGTGTCACTTATGGTTAAAATTGGCTTGCCTGTCACTGCCATAATTGTGGGGATGCACTGGTCAAGGTTGTCAAAAGCGACAAACAGAACTTGGCAGGAATTGATATCATCCCAACTGATGTCGTTACTGTGATAATAAACTATTTTACGCCCAGACGCTGTTTTGCCTTTCAAGGCTTTGAGGCTGTTATTTAAGTTGTTGTGACCTACTGTGGTCAATAATAGGGGAGTTTGTGTGGTGGATTGATCCGAAGCAGTTGCTCTATTTTGGGGCCAATTGGTGAACTTAATGAAATTGTAGATAAAGGCTGTCTTTAATTGATACTCGTAGATCTGCGGTTGTTCTGCTGCCCGAGCTTGATACTGCATAGCACATACCAGCATTGTACAAATAAAAAATATTACAGAATATATACGGACGCAATTTTTATTCAACATGGCTCCTGTGATATACGTATTTACGTATGGTCTACAAATTGCTAAAGCGATAGTTTTTCAGATGGCTATCTCATTGGCAGATTATCAATATTTGTATGTAGCTCGTAACAGAACTCCACGTTCGCTGCGGGACGATCCTGCGCTGGCTAATTCGGAATATATTTCTACGCTGTCATCATGCAGCAGATTGTGACCGATCAGTTCTATCTCCCATGCAGACTGTGGCTGCCAGCCAATGCGCAGGTGCATGTTCCAGCGCGGAGATATATCCTGTGTTTCTATCCCATCGTTATAGGTTATCCAGCAGTCAGTTTGCCAGTTGTTATTTATGTCCAGCCGTGATTGCAGCGATACCTGGTGCTGCGTATAACGTTCAGGCAGGGTCATCTCTTCAGCACTGCCGTTATCTGTTTTCATGTCGAGAAAACTATAAGCCAGCATAAGAGACCATGTTGAGTAAACGCGCCAGTTTGCTGCTACTTCTGCTCCATAGCTGTAGCCATCAAAATTGTTGTTGGCGATATAGTCCACCATATACACAGGTTGTTCATTGAAGATAGCAACCGATATCGGTTGCATCTCCCCCCCCTGCAGGTTGTCATAATCGTGGATGAACATGGCTATATCGCATGAAAAGGTGTCGTTAAAAGCAAGGCGCGAACCTAATTCCCAAGCCAGCAAGTCTTCCGCATCTATGCTGTTTTTGCCCTGCAGCGCTATTACCGTTGGTAACTGTAAGGGTGCTAATGTAGACGGAGGTTCAATGGAGACGACCAGGTCCCCATTCTCTTCTACGTGAGATGGGGTGCGCACCGCGCGTGATATAGCTCCCCACAATGATAGCTTGGGGGTGGCCTGCCATATTAGGCGTAAATTTGGTTGCCATTCCCATCCGGTCACTTCATTGTGCTCGCACTTTGTTCCCAAAGTAAGGGTAATATCCGGTGATATAGAATAATCGTCCTGAGCAAAAAAACTGAATAGGTTCGTTCGATTGTGCTTGGGGGTTATGTTTATCTGCCCCTGGCGTGATTGGAAATAATCGTGATTTATATTTATACCTGTACCACAGGTGAGGCGATGGGTATTCATCAGTTTGGTGCTGTGTTGGATATCGAGACTATATTGGTGCAGACGTTGATTGTATAGCCATTCGTGGCGTGAGAAGTGGTTGTAAGAGAATTGGATGTCAGCTGTTGATGTGGGGCTGAAATAGTAGCTGTATCGAGTTTGAAGGTGACCACCGTAGAGATTTGTGTCGTCGATTAGGGGAAAATTATAAGGCGCAGAGGGCGACATTCTGTTGTAGCTGGTGGCTTCGCGTTCTCGATAATAGCTGGCTGTAGTGCGCAGGGTATATTTGCTGCCTTGTTGATCCCAATGTAATCCTATGCGACCATTGCGTGTGTCATTGTTGCTGCCATCCCCTTTTAAAGGACCTTGATCACGTTCCAATCCTCGTAGGGACAGCCGTACCGTGTTATTGCTGCCAGGCTTGATGGTTTTGAGTAGGCTTAGTCCGCCGTGCTCTTTTGATCCCAGCCAGCCTGTTAGTTGATCCGTATCGTTTTCCAAGGTGCTGCTGGTTATGATGTTTATGACACCATTCACAGCGTTTGCTCCCCACAGCGATGCGCCCGGACCGCGAACTACTTCGATCCGTTCAATCTCTTCGAGGGAAACATCCAGCGCATCCCAGTAGGTGCCGGAAAACGTTGGGGTATAGATGCTGCGCCCGTCAATCATTACCAACAATTTGTTGGCAGTCTGTGCATTAAATCCTCGAACGGTTACTGCCCACCGGTTAGCATCAAGCTGTGCGACATGTATCCCCGGAACCATGCGGAGGGCTTCAGGAACAGAGGTGGCTCCGCTGCGGTGGATATCTTCACGACTGATAACGGAGACAGCCGCTGCTGTTTTCATTAAGCTGGTTGGAGTTTTACTGGCGGCACTGACTTCGACATTGAGAAGTTCTTCAAAACTCATATCAAGAAGATCGTTGGCCATAGAACTGGGAGCACATAGTAGCAGCAGCGCAGTTATGTATATGCTTACCGTTAGCAGGGAGGCCAAGTGCCTTACTCCGCTACGGTTATAATGACGATCATACATGACGCTGCTCCTTATATGGGATGTTCTTAATGGGTTGGGTTGCTGGGGTTTGTCGATTAAAAATTTGCTACCTTTAAGATATATATCTTATGGGGAATTAAAGTCAATAGCGGTGCAGGATAGTTGCTGTTTTTGTGCGACCATCTTGACTGATTGGTACACAGATGCTTTGAACCACCCCCGATAGTTGCCTTGTGCAAGGCTGTGTATCGGGAGTGAATTAGGAATATATTGGGGGAGTGTCGACTAATTGTTTCTATTTAGGTTATACGAGCTTCTCTGAGCCGGAGAATATCTCTTTTACCACAACAGCTACAGCGGCGTGTCCGGGGTGCTTTTCTGGATTCCACTGTTTCATGTCATCAAAAATCGGGCCGCTGGTGAGATATTCGATGTTGCCTTTAACCTGATAAGATTTGTCCTCATCGGTGATGAAGAGAAACGATGCGCTGCTGCCCATCTTGATGTTGGCGCGGGTCTTATCAAAGTAATTATCGGCGACAACAAAGCGCTCATCGCCATAGCGGGCAACGCAGGTGGCGTATATGCTGTTAGGTGTGCCGTTTTGGTCGACAGTTGTGAGGATTATGGGGCCAGCGTGGTTGTCAAAAGAAGAGCTATCTGGAAATGATAGATTGAAACGACAAAAAAATAAAGTGGGTTAAAAAATTAAACTTGGTTTATCGAAATTTTGAAATCTGCCGCGGCATGGCAGGGATTTTCCTGGGCGAGAATAGCGGAGATGAGGGCAACGCCCGTAGCGCCAGCGGCAACAACTGGTGCTACCCGCTGTGTAGTTATCCCCCCGAGGGCAAAAACTGGCAGCTTCAGTTGCTGACATAGGGTGTGTAATTGTTCCAGCCCTTGTGGGTCGCCATAAGCCGCTTTTGATGGAGTGAAAAATATAGGGCTGAAAGTGATAAGATCAGCGCCTTGTTTTTCGGCATGCAGGGCGCTGGTCAAGTTATGTGTGGAGACGGCAATCAGTTTGTCGTTACCCAAAATAGTTCGTGCACAAGTGACGTCGAGTGATTGTTCGGTTAGATGAACGCCATCGGCTCCTACTGCCATGGCGATATCGATGCGGTCATTGATGAGCAGTTTTGCTCCATATTGATTGGTCAGTTCGCGTAACGCAGATCCCAGCCGGTAAAGTTCGGTCGCAGATAAATCTTTTTCACGTAACTGTATCGCTTGTACGCCACCCTGCAGCGCGGCGGTTACAGCACTTATCAACGTGTGCTGTGGATGAATTTGATGCCGATCGGTGATCAGATAGAGGGAAAAATCTACTTTCATGACTACATGGAACCAGCATTTAGAAAGGCACTATCCCAGTCTTTCCACACCGCTTCAAATCCTTTAGCATGGATTACTTCACTGATTTGCTCTGGGGTGCGATCGTCATCAATGGTGAATTGCTCAGTATTTTCCCCTTTGTGGGCGTGGCCACCGGGGGCGGTGCAGGATCCGGCGCTCATGTGAGTTATCCCCAGAGGCATCAGGCTGTCGCGCAATTTGGCACTTTCGCGTGTGGAGATGAACAACCCAGCATCGGGGATGAGTAAACGCATAGCACATACCATCTGTACCAGTTGCTCGTCACTGACGGGATTGATGGGCGCAAAGCCACCATCGGCAGGGCAGATGCGTGGGAAAGAGATACTGACCTGACTGCGCCAATAGTGGCGAGCTAGATAATGGGCATGTAATCCGGTGTAAAACGCTTCGGTAGCAAAGGGACCGAGGCCAAGCAATGCTCCTACGCCAATGCGGCGCATTCCGGCAGCTCCGGCGCGGTCTGGAGCTTCAAGGCGATAGTTGTAGTTACTCTTTTTGCCGAAAGGGTGCAAATCTTTATATAATTTCTGATCATATGTTTCCTGGTAAACGGTGAGGCCATCAACCCCAGCAGCAACCATTTGCTGATAACCGCTGGTATCCATAGGATATACTTCTATACTGATGGAGCTGAACAATGGTTTAATTCGCTTTACCGCAGCCTCCAGATAGCTGTTGTCGGCCATCTTTTTATGTTCGCCGGTGAGGAGTAATATGGCACGGAAGCCGTAATCGTGGATTATCTGAGCTTCCTGCTCGATTTCATCTATGGATAAAGTGGTGCGGGGGATATTGTTGTTGGCATTGAATCCACAATATTTGCAACCATTGCTGCACTCGTTGGAGAGATACATGGGGGTGTAAAGCTGGATAATATTACCAAAGCGCTGCTTGGTGATGTGGTGCGCTTTTTGAGCCATCTGTTCCAAATAGGGTAATGCCGCGGGGGAAAGCAATGTTGTCAGATCTTTTGCTTTTAATCGTTCGGCAGCTAGTGCTTGTTCCACCTGAGTGGTGGTGGTAGCGTCCATTTGCTCCACTACCTGCTCGGCGGGGTAACGTAAGATTTCGTCGGCGAAGCTCATGATTTATTTGTCCCTTAAAAATCCGGTCAGTGGACTGGATGCTACTGCTTGCTGCTGTTCTTTACCTAATCCGGCCAGATATGCCTTTCTTCCGGCTTCGACGGCTATACCGAAGGCTTCAGCCATTAACTGTGGATTGCCAGCCACCGACATAGCGGTATTGACCATGACCGCATCTGCTCCAAGTTCCATAGCTTCAGCGGCGTGGGATGGAGCCCCCAGCCCGGCGTCGACAACTACCGGAACAGTGGCTTGTTCGATAATTATGGCAACATTGTCGCGGGTTTTCAGCCCCTTGTTGGTGCCGATAGGAGCACCCAATGGCATCACTGTTGCTGCTCCTGCTTCTTGTAAATGTTTGGCAAGCACTGGATCGGCATTGATATATGGCAGCACTGTGAACCCCTCTTTTACCAAAATCTCGGTGGCTTTTAGGGTCTCGATAGGGTCTGGAAGTAGATAGTATGGGTCTGGTGTAACTTCCAGCTTTATCCACGGATCACAACCAGCAGCGCGAGCCAATCGCGCCAGACGGATCGCTTCTTCGGCGTCACGGGCACCACTGGTGTTGGGTAATAAGAGATATCTATTGCGGTCGATATGATTTAACAGGTCGTCTTGTTGGTCGTTTACGTTGACGCGGCGCAGGGCAACGGTGACAATCTCTGCCCCAGATGCTGCTATGGTGTTTGCCATCTGTTCGTTAGAAGCAAATTTTCCGGTACCCACCATCAGGCGTGAGCGGAAAGAACGACCGGCAATGATCAGTTCATCCATGATTTATGTACCTTTCTGTATTGAGGGTGTTGTGCCCCCGAATATGCATTTGGTTGTGCTGTTAAATTTTTGTTGAAATTGTCTTTAGCATGATGTGCTAGTGACCCCCATATCAAGGGACACATAAACCCATCCATGGGGTTTCTTGTCGCCGTCCATGGCGACAAACACCCTTTACATGGGGGTCACTAGCACATAATAAGATAATTTGAGTTATGCATTTTAGTTGTTGTGTAGCATTAGCGATTTACCTCTACCCGCCACCAACAAAATTTACAATTTCGATGTTGTCGTCGGCACATAAGGTTAGGCTATCGAACTGGTCCGGTGCCAGAATTACGCGATTGTGTTCAATGGCGATCCTTTGTGCATCCAGTTCCAGTTGGTTAATCAAATCGATAATAGTGCTGTTGTTGGCAACATTAACAGCTTGATTGTTGACGATTATCTGCATGGTTTTCCTCGCTGTCAGGGGCTATCCCCAGTAAAAGTTGGATAACGCAGTTGGCTTGATGGTGGGCGACAATGCCAACGCGTGATGCCATCAGCCCAAATCCCTCTCCCTCGGCACTGATGCCATCGCCGCATATATACATCTTCCCGATGGTGCGTTTGGTTTGAATTGTGTTGCTGCTGCCACAACCGGCCATCCCCGACCCGGCAACCAGTGGGATGTGGGGAAACTGGCGCAACCATAAGTGAGCCAGCATCGCCTTGCTTTCTGCGTTGTCAAAGGCTTCAACCATCACGTCAATGCCGGTAAAAATTTTGGCGATGTTGTCGTTATCGAGGTGCCTATGTACGCAGTTGATGGCAGTAAACGGATTGATTCTTGCCAGGTTGGCGCGCAGCGCTTCTACTTTTGTCAAACCGATTTGATCAATAAAATATTGCTGCCGATTTAGGTTCGAGAGTTCAACGCAATCATAATCGGCGATAATAAGTTTACCGATCCCCATGCGGGTGAGTGCTACAGCAACCGCTGATCCCAAACCACCAACTCCGGC
This sequence comes from Desulfobacteraceae bacterium 4572_35.1, assembly GCA_002084705.1. GTDB lineage: Bacteria > Desulfobacterota > Desulfuromonadia > Desulfuromonadales > Desulfuromonadaceae > Desulfuromonas. Next base: position 21,580 of record NBLX01000043.1, on the reverse strand, counting down.
GATGCCGACAGTTGCTCCCTTTAAAATCGTGTGCACTTCGGGTGTATGGCGTGCATTTAGTACCTCATGTATTTCATTGATGTCCGGTTGGTGATCACGCCTAATAAATACCACTTTGTCGTTGTCACGAAGTGGGTAATCCTTGGTGGTTGGCGCACCGTTGTGGATGATAATGTCCGCTGTGCTGCAAAAGCGTTCCCGCAACTGATACAGTGTCAGGGTGGCTGGAACCTTCTGTGGTTTTTCATTGACAACTATGTGCATTGTTTTAGCGCCGTAGATAGTTGTAAAGATACCGGTACAGGTTGAAGGTGGTAGAGGTGAAAACAAAAAAAGATCGCGAAAGCGATCTTGCGTAGAACGATATAAAATCGTTTCAGCGCCGCTTCCCTCCGCCGGTATTGTCCGGATCAGGTTCTAAGGGTCATCCTGCTTTTTTTGTGCAGAACTCTCAGTAAATACTCCCCCAGGGCATCAATGTTACTGGCAAAAGTTATCAGTTGCTTGCGGTATCCGTCAACTTTTTTATCTTTGTTTGACGTTGATTTGTCGATTTAGCCCTGATTGGCATTGATTTTTACTGGTGTATCTGTTTGTATTGGCGAAGTTGATAACCTTGATTCTATCGAGAATTGTATATGTGGGATAGGGAGATATAAAGATGAGTATTTCGGATCGGTATCGTCAGCTGGTGGCAGAGGTGCAGAGCTTGGCCAAGTTTATGCGTCAAGACGAAAACAGCGATGCCACGGAGCGGATATTTCGTATCATCGATCAAGGGATGAAAACTTTGTTAGAACATGATGAGATGGTGGGTGAAATTCCACGTATGCGAATCGAACGTGATTTAAGCCCAGTGTTGCTCTCCGCCTACAATTTGTTTGATCGGGCGCGTTTGCTCCTTGATGAGGATGGATGTGAACAGGAAGCAGCTAAGTTGTGGGAAGTACAACAGAAGCTGTACCGTCTATTGAATGATCTTTAGCCTCATCTTGGTATGGATCGAAACATATAACTTGGTTGCGACCGCTATTTTTAGCTATATATAACGCTTGATCCGCGCATCTGAGTAATTGATCGGTGTCATTAACCTGAACGCTGGGAAAGCATGAGATGCCGATGCTGCAGGAAATTTTCAGTTCACGTAATTCACCGCTAAAGGTTATATCTTGTACTGCGGTGCGTAAGCGTTCGGCTACATCCAGGGCGCTGTTAATATCGGTGTTGGGTAAAACCAACGCAAACTCCTCGCCACCAAAGCGCGTCGGTATATCGTATGGGCGCAAATATTCTTTTAAAATCTTGGATAAATTCACCAGCACCACATCCCCGTTAAGGTGACCGTAGTTGTCATTCACAGCTTTGAAGTGATCGATGTCGAGCATCAGTAGCGCCAATGTTTGTCCAGAGCGGGAATGGCGATCAAACTCGCGCTCCAAAGTTTGCATTAGCATGCGCCGGTTATATAGATGGGTCAGAGGATCGGTGCTGGACAAAGTAAGTAGCAGACGATTGCTGCGTTTGAGGTTGTCCTGCATGGTTTTCATTTTTAACTGAACCTTGATGCGTGCCACCAATTCGCCATTGTCAATGGGCAGGACAATGTAATCGCTAGCTCCCTGTTCGAGCAGATTGATTTTGGTGCGCGTATTATTGTCTGAAGTGAGGATTACCACAGGTATGTCGCACAGCTCTTCATTTAATTGTAATCGACGCAGCAGCTCGGTGCCGGAGAGCTCGTATAGATGTAATCCACTCACGATGACATCAATGGAGTTGTCCTGAATGATCTCCAGAGCTTCAAGACCACTACTTGTTTCAAAGTAGGCCATGAAGGGGGATGTTTCCTTCAGGGTATCAATGATTTTATGGCGGATGGTGCTGGAGTTATCTATAACCAAAACACTTGGTCGCATGTTAGATTGCCTCGACAAGATATTTGCATGGAAAACGATTTTTATATATATCGACACTTTGTAGCATGCACTTTATATCGTTTTTTTCTTATTCTTGTAAAGTTGTAGCATAGTGATGATTGTGCAAAAACGAAGAAAAGGGCTATGCATTTGTTTTGCCGGCGTTATACTTAATTGCAGATGCAGTAAGTTTTTTATTTTGAAAGGGGGATATATGGCTTTAGTTAAAACTTGGTATGATGTGGATGCTGCGGCTGATAAATTCGGGATCAAAAAATCGATGTTGCTGTTTTGGGTCGATGAGGGACTGGTGCGCTGCGAGCGAGAAGATGGTGTGGTGGCGCGGGTTAATATTGATGACGTACGTTTACAGGCAGCGGCTGTTGCTCAGGGGTAGTTTAATTAAATGATAACATGCGATGTGGTGATTATTGGCGGTGGTATTGTTGGCGCGGCGACAGCGTTGGCTTTAACGGAGCAGGCTCCGGGGCGGCGCGTAGTTGTGGTGGAAAAAGAGTCAGGCTTGGCTTGTCATCAAACTGGTAACAACAGTGGAGTGATCCACTCGGGGTTGTATTATCGCCCCGGATCGTTAAAGGCGCGCAATTGTGTTGAGGGACGTAAGGCGTTGTACCGTTTTTGCGCTGAACATGATATCCCTCATGAGCAGTGTGGCAAAGTTGTTGTGGCTACTAGTGCAGATGAGATTGCTGCTTTGGATGAACTGGAGAAGCGGGGCAAAGCTAACGGTCTGGTCGGTGTGAGGCGTTTGGATGCGGAACAACTAAAACAGTATGAACCACATGTTGCCGGAATTGCTGGTTTACTGGTGCCTGAGACCGGTATCGTCGATTATATTAAAGTTACTCAGACATATGCAAAGCTGGTTGAAGAGCGGGGTGGTCAGGTAGTTACTGACGCAGAGGTGTTCCGTGTTGACAGGCTGACCGATGGTTTTGCTTTGACTACGGCTAAGGGGGCGATTCGTGCCAAATTTGTGGTTAACTGTGCTGGACTGCACTGTGACCGTGTGGCGCGTATGTGCGGAGTTGAGCCGCGGTTGCGTATTGTGCCGTTTCGAGGTGAGTATTACAAATTGGTTGCCGATAAGCGTGGGCTGGTTAAAAATCTTATTTATCCGGTTCCCGATCCTAAATTTCCTTTTCTTGGCGTTCACTATACCCGCATGATTGATGGTGAAGTGGAGGCTGGTCCCAATGCTGTTCTGGCTTTTAAGCGTGAGGGTTATACTCAGCTGAGTTTTTCACTGCGAGACACTATGGAGATTTTCTTTTATCCCGGGTTCCTCAAATTGGCGTGTCGTTTCTGGCGTGTTGGTTTGCAGGAGTACCGTCGCTCGTGGTGTAAAAAAACTTTTGTTCGCGATTTACGCCGTTTGCTGCCGGTACTTGATAGTAAAGATATTTATCGTGGCGGGGCTGGAGTGCGTGCTCAGGCTGTAGCTGATGATGGCAGTTTGCTGGACGATTTTCAGATTATTGAACAGGATGGGATGGTACATGTGTTGAACGCACCATCACCGGCAGCAACGGCATCCCTCAGTATTGGCAAGGCGGTGGCAGAGCGGGCAGTGACCAGTTTTGAGTTGTAAATAAATATGTGTAGAGACGTTGCATGCAACGTCTCTACACATGGATATTATTATCCTTACTTAATTGGGCGTCCACCGATTTGCTTTAATTTTGCATGGGCGGAACGCAACAGCCGTTCGGTAGTTTCCCAGTCTATGCACTTATCGGTGATAGATACTCCATATTTAAGTTTTTTACCTGGGGTAACTTTTTGGTTGCCAGCTTCAAGGTTGCTCTCAATCATCAGTGAATTTATATTGCTGTTGCCGGCAGAAATCTGTTCCATGACATCGTTGATGACAATCTCCTGACGGTTATGATCCTTATTTGAGTTGGCGTGGCTGCAGTCGACCATGATAGCTGGGCACAGATTGCGTTCGGTAAGTTGCTGTGTAGTTTGGCTAATGGCTGCAGCGTCGTAGTTGGGGCCATGACTGCCGCCACGTAGAACGATATGGGCATGAGGGTTGCCGCATGTTTTAACGATAGATATTTTGCCGTGGCGGCTGAGGCCGAGGAAACTGTGTTTGTGTTGAGCAGCACTCATGGCATCCATGGCGATTTGCAAGTTGCCATCGGTGCTGTTCTTGAACCCGACGGGAAAAGAGAGACCACTTGACATCTCGCGGTGGGGCTGCGATTCAGTTGTCCTTGCACCGATAGCTCCCCAGCTGATGAGGTCGGCAAAATATTGTGGAGTGATGGTGTCGAGCATCTCCGTGGCAATGGGTAAGCCGAGCTCGGTTATGGCACAAAATAGTTGGCGCGCAATTCCCAGACCTTTAGAAATTAGGTAGGTATTGTTCAGGTCTGGGTCGTTGATAAGCCCTTTCCAGCCAACGGTTGTGCGTGGTTTTTCAAAATAGACCCGCATGACTATCACCATCTGGTCGGCAAGCTCAGTGGCCAGTTTGCTCAAACGACGGGCGTAGTCCAATGCAGCAATTTGGTCATGAATAGAGCAAGGACCAACTACAACCATCAGACGCTGGTCACGATTGTGAATAATATCTTGAATCTGGTTGCGAGAATTAGTTACAAATGCGGCAGAGGATTCAGAAAGTGGGAAAACCTGCTTAAGCTCTGCAGGAGCAATAACTTCTACTATCTGTTTTACGTTTAGGTTGTTAGTTTGCTGCATGATTGATTGTTCCCCTTGCTGCTTCATGATAGGTTAATGACTGTGTTGGATCCTGTGCTTAACTGTTTTTTATGTGCAGAATATTATGTGAATTGTTCTGTTAACAGTTTCAATGCGTTAACTTTATAACCCTTTATGGGCGTAGATGTCAAAAGGGCAGGGCTTTAATTGCGGTACAAGGGGATGAATATTGTTTGGCTTAATTTTATGTTTGATTGGCTGGAACTTACCGATATCTTATTTTTAAGAACAATGAAAGAGGGAGTAAATGATTTTGCGTGAATTTTTTTTGGCAATTGCCGGTTTGGTCGATTTAGTATTCAGTATATATGTTTTTATTTTGATTGCCCGGGCGTTAATATCGTGGGTAAATCCTGATCCTTATAATCAGATAGTTCGTTTTCTACATTCAGCTACCGATCCAATATTGTATCGCATCCAGCGCTTGATTCCTTTGCAGTTTGGCGGCATTGATTTTTCTCCGATAGTGTTGCTGTTGGCTTTATCCTTTTGCCAGCGCATGATCACTGCTCTTCTCAGATCAATAGCCTATAGTTTTTAATCTGATATGGACGAGCTTAACCAAGCACCGTGGGCGCAAACTCATAAGGATGGTGTCGTGTTGGCAATTCTGGTGCAACCACGTGCCAGCAAAAATCAGCTGTGTGGTGTACAGGGGGAAGAGCTGAAACTACGCTTGACCTCACCGCCGGTGGATGGAGCAGCCAATAAACTATGCGGTCAATTTTTAGCGAAATTGTTTGGTTGTGCCAAGAGTGATGTAACCCTTGTAAGTGGGCATAAGAGTCGTCATAAACGTTTGCTGATAGCGGGAGTTTCCCGTAAGCAGGCGCTAGAGTTGATAAAAAAGAATATGTGAAATGTCGATAGATACGTAATTTAAGTGTAACGATTCAGTATGATGAGCACGTAATCCCCACATCAAGGGACACATAAACCCTTGCTATGGGGATTACGTGCTCAACTGGAGAGGTATGAATGGTTACATCTAAGTAAACCGATAGAGGAGTAGTTTATATGCAACCGTTTGTTTTTAATAATCCGACTAAAATTGTTTTTGGTGCCGACATGGTTGCCAAAGTTGGTAAGTATGCTGCGCCTTATGGAAAAAAAGGGCTGCTGGTTTACGGTAAACAAAGCATAAAAAACAATGGTGTTTACGCTAAAGTTACCACGGCGTTGGCAGATTCAGGTGTCAACTGGGTGGAACATGGGGGAGTCAAGTCTAACCCCGTGCTCAGCCATGTGTATGCTGGTGTTGAATTGGCTAAAGAGCAACAGGTTGATATGGTTATAGCTGTCGGTGGTGGCAGTGTTTTGGATGAGGCTAAAGCGATTGCTGCCGGAGCCTTGTACAGTGGTGATGTATGGGACTTTTTTTGCGATAAGGCTTGGGTGAAGCAGGCGTTGCCGTTGATAACGGTGTTGACGTTGGCGGCTACCGGTTCCGAGATGAACGATGGCGGAGTGGTTACTAATGAACAAACACAACAAAAATTCAACATCGGTTCTCCAAACTTGTTTCCTAAGGTGTCAATTCTTGATCCAACCCTAACTTACACGGTTCCCCTCGACTACACCGCTTATTCGGCGGTTGACGCTATATCTCACCTGCTTGAAGGGTATTTTACCAGTGCAGATACGGCAACGCCGTTGCAGGATCGTTTTGTTGAGGGGCTGGTGCAAACCATTATCGAAAGCACCGATCAAATCTTTGCTCAGCCAGATCACCCCGATGCGCGTGCTACCATGATGTGGGCGGCTACGTGGGCACTTAACGGATTGTCAACGGCAGGGATAGGCGCCTATGCCTTTCCTAACCATATGATAGAGCACTCTTTAAGTGCCCTTTACGATGTTGCGCACGGTGCAGGGCTTTCCATTGTGATGCCGGCGTGGATGTCATATGCCTCCGAGCGCCATCCAGCCAAATTTGCTCAATTCGCCCAGCGAGTATTTGGTTGTAGCGCCGCCAACGAACAACAGTTGGTCGAGGCTGGGATTGCTGCCTTGAAGGAATGGTTTATAAAAATTAAAAGTCCAGTTGCTTTGTCTCAAGTGGATGTGGTACCGGAGGATATCCCCGCAATTGCTGCCAATGCAACCATGTTGGCTCAAAAATGGGGGTTGAAGGAATATCCTGCGCCGGTTATTGAGGATATTCTCCAGTGTTGTCGTTGACAGAATAGTTGTGTTTAATTGTTTGGGTCAATTAGGTTAGATGTTTACTGTGGATAAAGCTGATTGTTGAGAGCGCTCAAACAATGAAAAACCCTTTTATAAAACTTACAAAACTGAATAAAACGTGTGTTTTTGGTGCTTTGAGTATTCTGTTAACAATTGCTTTTTTTGCCAGTAATGTTTTTATGCAGCGCCAAGTTGCTATAGAGCAGGCTAATTCCACCACTCGGAGTTTAGTTCGTTTCTTGGCCATGGACGTTGATCGTATCTTTTATGGGGTTGAACAATTGTTTGTCGGGATAGATGATTTGCTCAATATTGCCCCGGATAGCTCGGAATTGCATGATTCACAACTGCATACCATTCTTGCCGATTTGAAAAGAGAGAACTTTTTTTTATCAAGGAAACTGTGGTGACCATTGTTTCCTCAGATGGATTGATGTATCTACGTACTCCAGGACAGGAAAAATTTGTTGGTAAGCGGTTCCCAAAAGTCGCCGCCATTATTAACAGCGTTAATAGTGTCGTAACAATTTCACCTGTGGATAATGACCAGTTGTTGGCTGCTATAGAGAGAGTCGGTGATAGACCAATGTTTGCCGCAGTTTGCTTCAAACACAAGGTTTTCTTGGCTCATTGGCATCGTTATGCGCTGATAATGGTTGTATCTGCATTGGCAATAGTTGCGCTATTGATATTTTTTATCCGCCAGATAAGGGCCGCTGAACAACAAAAGGATGTTGTCCACCAATTGTTGGAACTGCAAGCTATAACTGATCCGTTGACAGAGTTGTATAACCGGCGCTATGCGTTACAGCAAGCTGATCTTGAAATTAGGAAGGCCTTGCGCCGAGAGGATAGCCCTATTGTGGTTGTTATGATGGATATAGATTATTTCAAACAGGTAAATGATACTTACGGTCACGATGTCGGCGATATGGTTTTAAAAGTTGTAGCTGGTATTATGCGGCAACAATGTCGCGCATCTGACATGTTGTGTCGTTATGGTGGTGAGGAGTTCTTTATTTTGTTGCCGGATACTGCGGTAACAGGTGCTCTAGCCAATGTAGAAAAAATTCGGCTGGCTATTCAGAACTACAGGTTTTCTACGAATGGGGCAGAGTTCTCTCTTACGGCAAGTTTTGGTATAAGCGATTGGCAGGGGGAAAGCGATATCAGTGCTGCTATAAATAGAGCGGATAAAGCGTTGTATCAGGCCAAAAACGATGGGCGCAACTGCTCACGGTGTGATCATGTTTGCTGAAACCATATGTACGGTAATGGTTTGAAAATAGATTGATTAGCGAGAAAGTGCGCCCAATGTTCTGATGTGCCAAAGGGGTTACCGCATAACTGGAGCCGGTTTCTCTGTATTGGCGGCATCAGGGAAGCTGGCGGCAATTTTTTTCATTGCAGATTGTACTTCATTGTTCATTTTTGTGATGCCGGTGTCAGTTAACTGGATGGTGCTGTCATCAATCCTTTCTACCCAACCGTGTTGTTCCAACTGCCTCAGTGCCTTGATCAACGCTAGCTTTGTTTTGTCCCCTTTTGTGGTATCGCCCACCATTTCGGCAAAGCGTTGCGCTAGCTCGACATTTTTGGCATTTATCAGCATCTTCTGGGCAAATGGTTTTCCAGTTTTAGGTGAAAATTTACTCAAAAACAAGAAGGTGACTGTTTGCCACAGCTCACTATTGTGTGTTGCCATTTAAGCTTGTCCTTTCAAAGATAAAAAATCCATATTCGTTAAGCTCGACAGTTTTCGCCATGTTCAGATTTTGTTGAAAACAATGCCACCGGCGCTTAACTCATTCAGGTGGCTGTTGAACATGTCGCAATGCTCAACAGGTAATTGCAGTTCTATGTGTACCAGATCACTGTAGGTCAGTTGTGGGTTGACTATCTCGTACTTATGGTACAGTTGCTCAACCTGTTCTAATAGCTTATATGGGATGGTTATGTCGACTCTCTGATAGCTGATCTTTTCTGTTGTAGGCAAGGTTGCTAGTGTGTCGAGTACTGCCGCTGTGTAGGCTCGTACCATCCCCCCTTTGCCCAGACGTATTCCACCGAAATAGCGGCTGACAACCACAGTTATGTCACCAATATTGGCATGGAGCATGGTCGTCAGCATTGGTTTGCCGGCAGCGCCGTGAGGTTCTCCATCGTCGCTCATCCCCGCCTGCAGGGTAGAACCAGGTGCGCCGATAACACAGGCCCAGCAATTGTGGTTGGCATCACTAAATTCAGAGCGAATCTTCTGGATAAAGCTGCGGCTGCTTTCACGGGTCGCAGTGTTGGCAACGGTGGTGATAAAGCGGCTGCGCTTAACTTCTGTTTGTTTCCGGTGCCATTTGGCGGGCACCGGATAACGGCTTGTTGTCATTGCTGATTAAAAGAAACTTCAACATCGGCACGGTGCGCGGGGTTTATCTCCCACAGGGTTTTGGGCTTAAAGTTGAATTTAGTGGCAATTAAAACATCTGGGAACTGGGCAATGCGGATGTTGTAAAGATTTACATACTCATTGAACATTTCACGGCGATCGGCTATCTGGTCTTCAAGCTCACTTATACGGTTGCCGAGACTGCTGAAGGCGGTATCTGCTTTGAGGTCTGGATAACGTTCGGTGACAGCAAAAAGGGACTTGAGCGTATCTGTTAACATGTTCTGTGCCTGTAGCTTCTCTTGCTCAGAATGTGCTTCTCCAACCATCGAACGTGCTTTTATAACCGATTCAAGGGTGTTCTTCTCATGTTGCATGTAGCCTTCACATACTTTTATCAATTTTGGCAGTTCATCAAAGCGTTGCTTGAGTAGCACGTCGATATTGCTCCACGATTTTTCTGTTTCATTTTTTAATCTGATCAGGGCGTTGTAGATCATTATTACGTATGCGATAAAAACCGCTACTATCAATAATATTGCACCCAAAACAATCAATGCTGCCATGGTAACTCCTTGTAGTAAATGTGAAGATACAACTGTTAACTTAATAAATTAATACGAACGTAACTATTTAGTACCTCTCAAGTTGGGCACGTGATCCCTATAACAAGCGTGTTTGTCGCCATGAACTGTGACAACAAACCCCATGGATGGGTTTATGTGCCCCTTGATACGGGGATTACGTGCTCATCACGCTGAATATTTACATACGAACAAAGTCAAAGCGCTTACAAATGCAAAAAATAATGTCCACCGCAATACAGTGCCCAAATCAAGTTTGAAGCTGCCAAAATAAGCAGTGCCGGGATATACCAACTGTATCTCTCTGTGAGTTTTTGCTCCGATTCTGTTTCGGCGATGATGAATGGCAACCCCTTTTGTGGTGGGCGACCAATTACCAGTTGCTTGTTGCTGCGCTGTTGGCCATTGACAAGTTTTTCTTGCAATGCCTGTTTTTCCATATCTTTACGAGCCTGATCCCATTCAGCGGTGTCGATGTTGCCGTCACCGTCTTTATCGTAGCGCATCATGGCGGCGTGGTCAGTTTTTAGGTCGCGTAGCTTCTGTCCTACATCATTGCGGATTGATCCGCTTTCGGAGGCGCCTAAGGTGTGGGCAAAACCTATAATATACAAGTTGCACCCTTCGTGCAGCACTTCCTCTTTCCATTTTTCGTACTGGCTGGACTCGCCACCACTGGAAAAGAGGATGTTGCTTTGCCCAGGGAAGCCTTCGGTGCTGAATTGCGGGCTGAGTTTAGCACCATGTGGATCAATGCGAATTGTTCCAGTATCGTCTTCAAGTAAAAAAGGTACAGTGCCGCTGGTAGTTATCTGGCTCAAGCGCCAGTTGTCATTACGTTTGCTGCGTTTATATTTTTTCAGACAGTAATAAACACATGGCAATTGTGAGATGGGTGACACTAGCGAGTAAAGACGCTTGGCGTTGCCATGAACTTCAATCATTCCCATGGCAGCAGAACGTGCTTTGCTGGTGGGGGTGTTTTCAATGCGCCGCTTCAAGCGCCAGAAATGGATAGCCCCCCACAGCGAAGCGGTACACAACAGCGCTGGAATAATACCGGTGTTTAGACCATAGGTGTAGATTAAGGTGGGAAGATTTTTCTGCCCTTTTGTTATGATTACGACCAGAATGCCGCTAACAATAGCTATTGCTTGCCAGCCAGAAAAAAATAGTTGCAACCCTGAACGGGTTTCGACGGCTGGAGGGGTAGGCAACGATTTTTTGCTCTGAGGTTGTGTTGTTGGTGAAGTACCATCGCCGCTGCTTGTTTGTGGCTCTTCTGCTCCAATTGCATTAGTGGTGATAGTATTTAGTAACTCTTCTGCTACCGGCAATACGGTGGAGCTGCCAAGGGTTGCGTTAGTGGTTTGGTTGCCATTGTCCGCTGTGTTGATGGAACTTTTGGCATCAATGGCATCAATATCTAGAAGCAAGGCTCCATAGCAGGTTAATGATTTAAGATTGTCTTTGTCCTTTTCCCCAGGGGCTGTTTTTTTTACCGGACAGGGCGGGAGAAATCCGAGGCCAAATTCAAAGTTGATATTAATAGATGCGGCATATTCGCTAACCAGTTCCAAGAGGTTAAGCAGGTTGCCGTTGCGGCTCAAACCTGCTTTATCGCCCAGTTGACGGTGGTCAAAACTGCCGGGAAATATGCGAACTGCTACGGTGGTATCACTATTTGTGTCGTTCCAGTACAGGTCGATGACCGGCGCCTGTTTGAATATCTCCCGTTGCAACTCTGCATTGCTCATAGGGGTTGGTGTTGTCCCACTATAAGTGGTATGAACCAGTAACCGTTTCACCTGTTTTTCAGCTATTTGCCCGGAAATGTCGGCAACAATTGCCCGAACAGCACTACCTTTGGGTAAAGTGAGCTTGGCACGGGAGGGATTGGCTGTTGAAATTGTGGTGCTGAAAACTATTTGTTGCTCGTTTATGGTTATGTTGTCGATAGTCTGAGGAATAACCTCGGGCGGATTGAGTTGAACCAGCCATTGCTCTATATGGTATTGGCGTAAAATTGTTGTCAACGGAAGGAGTTGCGTTTTGGTTCCTTTTGCCAATTGAGTCAGACCAGTACCAATTAGGCGTTGGCGCAGAGTGAATTTGTCCAGATAGCCAATTTTAGAAAGTTGGTCGAGAACTGGCTCCAGCTGTTCCTGATTGTGGCGGGCTTTTATCAGTAACAGATGTTCACTTGGCACTGTTGGCGTCATTTCCAATTACCAATTGTTGGTGTTGGTATTGAGCAATATTACAGCTCTTAACTATGATGGCGAAGGCCATTAGAGCAATAAGCAGCAGGATAAAGCCTAGATAGTTTTCATGCTTCAGTTTGTTTTTTTTCATAGATTCCTCACCAATTCATAAGCTGGAAGCTGATGTTATCCGAGTAAAATCGCTATCCAGCGTAAATCATCTGTAGCTTCCAGTGCGATTTTAACAATCATGGTTAATGGTACCGATAACAACATTCCCACCGGTCCTAGCACCCAGCCCCACAATACTAATGACAGTAGTACAACTAATGGTGACAGACCGAGACGTTTACCCATGTAGCGTGGTTCTATAACATTGCCGACAAAAATATTGATGATAATATATCCGATAATTACCAGCAGAGATTGAGCTGCCCCATGCTGTATGAGTGCTAGTAATAATGGAGGGACTGCTGCGATAATAGAGCCGATGTTGGGAACGTAATTAAGCATGAATGCCAGTAGTCCCCACAATACGGGATAGTCTACGTTTAAGAAAATCAACCAAAGCGTAACGGTGATTCCTGTAAGCAAGCTGACTACGGTTTTTATCACCAGATAACTTTTAACGCTGCTGGTGATCTGGCTAAACTGATTAAGTGATTGTGCTGGATTGGCTAGGGCTTTATCTATCTTGCCTGGCATGGCGCTCGCTTCAAGGAGAATAAAGATCACCGTCAATAAAATAAGAAAACCATCTGTGAGTACCGAGCCAAGACCAGTAAGGGTGTTGGCCGCTACTTTCATGGCAGCACCAGGATTGAAATAGTCCAACATCACCGTGGGTGATACCTTTATGCCGTGCTGATTTAGCCAAGCAAATAAAGCGTTGGTTTCCTGGCGAAGTTGATTTTGATAAATTGGTAATTTTAAAGAAAAATCGTGTACTGACGTGCCGATAAACAGTGCTAACAACAATCCAAGAATAAGAGAACAACTTATGACTAGCAGAATGTTAATTGCTGTAGGGATATGGCGTTTTTCCAGCCAGTTTAATACCGGTAAACAAAGAACCGCGATGCAAATTGCCAAAAGAAAGGGAACCACCACGTCTTGAGCATTTTTCAACCCAGCAATAATAATAATCAAGCAGGCAACACTGACTAGCAGGGAATTAGCTTTAGAATTGTTTTGTCGATTGATTACCAAAATTAAAAACCTATATTAAGTTGTTGTATGGTCGTAAACGTAAGAAACACAATACTAGCTTGCTGCTGTAATCTATTCAATATCAAATACTTTTTCTTGAACAGTTTTTTGGGATGTCAATAGAATGGCTATAATTCCGTTACTTTCCAAAGGTATAATTGTCTGGAGTCGGCATTTAATTGTAGCTGTGTTGATGGTGTTGTTTCTTTTCGATGTGCCCCCGATCAAGTGTCAGGTTCAACTATGAATCAGGCAATGGACGAAATTCTGGATCGTTACGCTCTGCAGTTGCTTTATCTGTTTTGAAATCCATTTATTAACAGGGCTGCTGCCAGGAGTGCAGAACCGGCCGATAACTGTGTCCAGTTGATTGATTCGTGAAATATTAATGCGGAGCATGCGATTGCCACCGGAATCTTGAGGTTGTTACATACCGCCAGTGTGCCGGCGTTAACTCTGCGTGCACCATAATTCCACAGAAAAAAACACAATCCTGATGCCAGGATTCCCAAGTATAGCAATGAAGATATTTGCTGAAAGGTCAGGTTCGGGATTGTCCATGCACCGTTGCTGGCAATGACTGGCAGGGTACTGAGGAAGGCACCTAGGTAGAGCAGTGAGAAAATATGGAGGTCTTTACACGGGCAAGTGCGCATGATTTTTTTGTATGCTATTTGTCCAAAAGCGAAGCTGATATTGGCTATTTGGATCAACAAAAAACCGTATCTAAATTCATTTTGGTGTAGATCGCGGAACAGAATAATGCTAGTCCCCAATACTGCCAATAGGGCTGCGCTTAAAAAACGGCGGTGAAATTTCCAGCTTAGTAGATCGTTTATCAGTGTTACGTAAACAGGGGTAAATATGGTGAACAGTGCAACTTGATAACCTTTGAGATAGTGAAAGGATGCAGTGTAGCTCATGTACATTACGCCATATTGAATCGCTCCGATGAATATCAGAGCAACAATTGTGTACGCTTTGCAATTTTTCAGTTTGATGAAGGGTAAAAATACCAGCAAGGCGAGGAGTAGGCGGATTGCAGCAACCATCACTGGATCGATGCCAATCAGTTGCCCTTTGATAAGCCCGAATGAAAATGCCCAAATGAATGAAACGAGCAGCAGGTAAGTCATGATTATGTATATTTTTGTAAGTGATTAGGTATGTTGGTTGCCCATTGTCGCAGGCAAGTGGGTTTGCTCTTTTGACAGGCTGATGCAATTTTTACCGCGCGCTTTAGAGCGGTAAAGTCCGGCATCGGCATTAGCAATAATCTGGTTTTTACTCAAACTCTCTTCCTCGGCACTGTAATAAGAGATGCCGATGCTGGCGGTGACTGAGAGTTGATTGTTTTTCCAGTCTACCCTCAGGGCTTCAATGTTTTTCCGTAACCGTTCTCCTATTTCAAGGGCTAGTTCTAAAGTGGTTTCGGGCAAAATTACGGCAAATTCCTCGCCTCCATAGCGAGCAAGGAGGTCGGTGTTGCGTATCGTCTGTAAGGCGGTTGTTGCTATTTCCTGTAACATTTTATCACCAGCTTGATGACCGTAGGTGTCGTTGATGCTTTTGAAGTCATCAATGTCAAACATTAAAAAAGAGAAGATACCGTTGTAGCGAGAAACTCGTTTTAGTTCACGGTCTAGGTACTCATGCATGTATCGTACATTGTACAAGCCGGTTAGACTGTCTTGAAAAGCCATGCGACTCAGTTCTGCATTACTATTGCTTAGAGCAAAACTTGTTTGTTGAATCTGCTCTTTTTCGTTTTTGTATTGTTCGGCAAGTTCGTTGGTTGTTAGGCTCAAGTCGAATAGTTTTCTATTGGCTTCGTGCAGTATTTGGATGGTATTTTTTTCTAACTGTTCGCTCCGATTGAAGTTGTTCTGTCTTTTTTACTTTATGATTGTTGTTGAGCAGCGCCGATAGTTTACTGGCCAAATTTATTATTCTGGCTTGGTTTTTATAGTTTTTAGGTGCAGATTCTGGTTGGTGGTGAAACCTAATGGGTTGAGTTATGCTTTTTGGCACTCCCCACTGTTCAAGAATTTCAGTGCTGAAATGTGCGTGTGAATATCCAGTATAATCTTCAACCAGAGAGCTTATTTTGTTAATGTGTGGCTGTTCTTTTTCGTGATTTTCAGCGCAGGCAATGTATACACCTAAAATAGATATATCCTGTAACAGTGAACTGATGAAAATGTTATCGTTGTGATGCTTAGTGGTGGTTGATATGATGTTGGCGCTGGCAGCAGCGGTTAACGCTCTGCGCCAAAAATAGTCAAAATCGAAATTGTGAGTGGGTTTTAGACGAAAGTTTTCTATCAAAGCGAAAGACAGGGCAATATTGGTAGCCAAAGTCAGACCCATGCGCGCTAAAGCTTTGTCGAGGTTGTCTAGCGGAGTTAGTGGAGCTATGATTGGTGAGTTGGCAATTTGCAATACCCGCGTTGTTAGTCCTGGGTCTGAGCCAATAATTTCACCAAGACGAGAGAAGCAGGGCTCAGTTTTGTTGGTTTCATCTAAAATGCTAATGGCAATGGCAGGGGGAGAAGGCAGACGCACATTAGGGTGTTGTTTAAGAAATTCATCGATAATCGACATTTAAGGCCTCCCCCCTTTTTTTGCGCACACATGAAGTATATAATTTCTTTCGGAGCTTAGTCAATCTCTTCTAGCCGTGCCATCAATTCTTGACAAATAGAGCCGAGGTTATTATTTTAGCGCCAGTTTCAAAAAAAAGGAGATTAATTATGCCTATGTACGAATATCGTTGCGTTGAATGTGGGTTGCTATTTGAAGTGCGCCAGAAGTTTTCCGATGCGCCAGTTGAGGAGTGTCGCGATTGTGGCGGTAAGGTGGAAAAGTTGATTTCTCGAAGTGACTTTGCCCTGAAGGGTGATGGCTGGTTTGAACAGGGATATGGTTCGTCGGGGTCAGTAGCAAAGTCGGCACCACCGTGCGCAACGACTGGTGTTTGCGCTAAATAGTTTGAAGCTGGTCAATACGAAGTGAAAGCCACTTACAAGGGGTGATTAAATGAGTAAACTCATTGATGGAAAAGCATTGGCAGCTCAGATGCGCGAGCAGATGGCAGTACGGGTTGAAAAGCTAAAAGAGACCGGAATCGTCCCTGGACTGGCGGTGGTGTTGGTGGGTGAAGATCCCGCCAGCCGAGTCTATGTCAGCATGAAAGAGAAAGCATGTGAAGCAACCGGAATATTTTCCGATGAGCACAAGTTGCCAGCTGACACAACTCAGCAAGAATTGTTGCAACTTGTTGATCGTCTGAATAATGACCCTCGCATTGATGGTATCTTGGTTCAATTGCCCTTGCCGGATCATATTGATGAAGATTGTGTCATCAATGCTATTTCTCCTCTTAAAGATGTGGATGGTTTTCATCCTTACAGCGTTGGCTGTCTGGCAATTGGAAATCCGACTTTTCGCTCTTGTACGCCATATGGGGTGATGAAAATGTTGGAATCGATTGACTATGATCTTAATGGTAAAGAGGTGGTAGTGGTCGGGCGTTCAAATATTGTAGGTAAGCCGGTTGCGTTGATGTGTCTTGAACAGAATGCTACGGTAACTATTTGTCACTCACGTACACAGAATTTAGCTGGTCATGTTGGTCGTGCCGATGTAGTTATTGCCGCAGTTGGGCGGCCGGAGATGATCAAGGGCGAGTGGATAAAAGAGGGCGCGGTGGTTATTGATGTTGGTATTAATCGTGTCGCGGATAAAAAACTTGTCGGTGATGTAGAGTTTGCAACCGCTGCCGAAAAAGCCAGCTACATCACACCGGTGCCCGGTGGTGTTGGCCCCATGACTATCACCATGCTGTTGTTTAACACCATCCAAAGTGCGTCTCAGCGCGTCGCTGGTTAATTGTGGGGGCACGGTGTGCCGTGCCCTTCTTTTCCAAGTGCCCCAAATAGTTAGATTCTTATTGGCGGTAAATCCTCGGTTTGCTCTGTCCTAAAATGTATTCAAAGTAGGCGTTGATAGTTAGTTGCTCGTCTGGGTAGTCGGGCGGCAATGCTCCGTATGGCTGACCTTTGAATATGGCGGCTATTGCCTCTCGATCCAGCCTTTCAAATCCTGACCCACGAATCAGATCCACATCTTCGACTATGCCATCTCTGTTGATAACAATTTTGAGTAACGATAGCCCCTGTTGGCGCTTGGCTATTGATTCCTGCGGATAATTCCAAACGTTGTATATCCCTTTTTTAAAGCGGGAAAAGAACGAAAACAGCTTGTCCTTTCTCATGTTGAGTAATAACTTATCACCGTTTTCTATGTTTGGTCGTTCCTTGGTCTGTGCTGTGCGCGCTACATCGGCGGCTGCTGTATTTGTTGTGTTAAGCAGTTGCTCAAGCGTCGGCAGCGGTTTTTTTTGTTCCTTTGCGGTGTTGATGTTTATTTCTGCCATTTTCCGATCTTGCAGCAGTGGTCGTTTCGTTATTTCGGGAGCTTTTTTTTGCAGTTGCGTTTGTTTTTTTGGGCGAACCGGTTGTGCTTGGGCAATAACCACTGAGCTATCTTCATTGCCACTGCCCTTTGGTGCCTGCTCCTTTTTGACGGATTGCTCGCTGATCCCCTGACGTTTGGTCTGTTGAGGTTGTTTTTTTTGTTGTTGAGGGACAAATGTTTCCCGTTTTGGTTGTTGGGGGAGCACTTCCACATAGAGTGGTTTTTGGGTTTGTTTTTTTATGCTTGAAGCGGTTGGTATTTTCAGGCTAATCGCGTGGATAAGCAGTGAAATTACAAGAGCAATCAGTAGTGAATAGCGGGAGGAGAAATTCATAGCCTATAAAAGTAAAAAAATTATGCTGAGTAATCGCCGGCTCACTTTTTGAGTCGCAATTACTGCTGCAGTTTTAAGGACAAGCGACTCTTGTAATATATCATCACTGGGTAAATAAAACTAATCATCTTGGGGCGTGAATGCGAATGGGTAGATAAAATCGGTTATTGTCCTCAATTGTTTTTTCGTGTGACGCTGAATTGGGTTGACGTGATATTTGACAATCAGGTATAAAAAGTTAATCAAACCATGTTCTATAAAGAGGAGGAGTTATGCATCTGGTTGATCAGATCAAGGAGAAAGCAAGAGCAAACAAACAAACCGTGGTTTTGCCCGAGGGCTATGATGATCGTATGATCGAAGCAGCTGGACAGATTGTGGCCGATGGCTTGGCCAATGTTGTTTTGCTCGGTGACCCGGTCATGTTGCAATCTAAGGCGGTAGAACTTAATGTCAATCTGGACGGTGTAACCTTGTTGGCACCAGCTGCAGCAGCGCGCTTGGATGATTATGTTGCCGAGTTTATGGAATTGCGCAAGAAAAAGGGTCTCACGGCAGAGAAAGCGCGTGAATTGCTCACCGGCGAGGATAATATG
This sequence comes from Desulfobacteraceae bacterium 4572_35.1, assembly GCA_002084705.1. Taxonomy (GTDB): domain Bacteria; phylum Desulfobacterota; class Desulfuromonadia; order Desulfuromonadales; family Desulfuromonadaceae; genus Desulfuromonas. The sequence goes on along the minus strand of NBLX01000043.1, from coordinate 2,934 downwards.
TATTTTGCCTCGATGATGGTACGCTTAGGTGATGCCGGTGGTTCTGTTGCTGGTGCATTCAATACTACTGGTGATGTTTTACGTGCGGCATTTCAGGTGGTAGGAACTGCTCCGGGGATGAGTACTGTTTCTTCGGTTTTTCTGATGGTTACCAAAAATCCAGATTTTGGTGAAAACGGGATTTTGCTGTTTGCCGATTGTGCGGTTAATCCTAACCCAAATGCTCAGGCTCTGGCCGAGATAGCTGTTTCCACTGCTCAAAGTTGTAAAAGTTTTCTCGGTGTTGACGCTAGGGTTGGTATGTTGTCCTTTTCAACTAAGGGGAGCGCTAGTCATCCAGATGTCGATAAAGTGTTGGAGGCATTAGAGATCGCTAAGCAGTTGAATCCAGAACTGCAGATAGATGGTGAGTTGCAGGCTGATGCTGCCTTGTTGCCTAATGTGGGGGCTAAAAAAGCTCCGGGTTCAACTGTTGCTGGCAAGGCAAATACCTTGATTTTTCCTGATCTCGATGCTGGTAATATCGCTTACAAGTTGGTGGAGCGTGTCGCTGGAGCCGAGGCGGTTGGACCAATTATTCAAGGTTTGGCCAAGCCGGTTAATGATCTGTCTCGTGGCTGCTCGGTAGCCGATATTGTCAATGTTGCAGCTATTACAGCAGTACAAGCCCAAGGTTGATTTGTTGGATTATTGTACAAGTTAATAGAATGTCAGCTGCAAAGTTTGATTCAGGTTAAAAGAGCCATCTTTTCCAGGAAAAGATGGCTCTTTTTTTTACTTTTAAGGTGTCGCTACGTTTAAGGCTGATAATCGGGTGAAGTGAAACTATAGGGAAACTTGGTATGATCAGTATATGTGTCGTCAAGAATTGCGACAACGTCTTCTACGAAAACCAGCTCTTCGTTGGTGGGGATAACGAAAACCTTAACGGGTGAATCTGGTGTGGTTATCTCGGTCTCTCCACTTTTGCTGAATGTTTTCAGGTTTTTTTCAACATCTAGGTGAATACCCATGAATTCGAGACCCTCAACAGCTTTTTGACGGATGATGCCGGCATTTTCTCCAACTCCGGCAGTAAAGACCACGGCATCAATGCCGCCAAGTGCTGCTGCGTAGGAGCCGATATATTTTTTTAGGCGATATGCTTCAACATCCAGAGCTAATTGACAGCGTTCATCCCCTTTTTCTGCCGCATTTATTACGTCTCGGCGATCAGTGTAGCGTCCAGTTATGCCGAGAAGTCCAGATTTTTTATTCATGATTGAATCAATTTCTCTGGTGGTGCATCCCTCTTGATCCATGATAAATGGTGGAATGGCTGGATCAATATCGCCGCAGCGTGTTCCCATCATCGCCCCTTCCAGCGGGGTTAAGCCCATGCTGGTATCAATCGACTTCCCGCCCTTGATGGCGCTGTGCGAGACGCCGTTGCCGATATGTAGGGTTATTATGTTGCACTGCTCTAGTGGTTTTCCAAGTTTGATGGCAGCACGTTTGGAAACGTAAAGATGGCTGGTGCCGTGGAAACCATAACGACGTACACCGTATTCCTCATACCAGTCGTATGGCAGAGGATAGATAAAGGCATGGGCTGGCATAGATTGATGAAATGCGGTGTCAAATATAGCGATGTGGGGTACGTTTGGCAATACTGCCTGCGCCGCTTCAATGCCGGAGATATTAGGTGGGTTGTGCAGTGGTGCCAAGTGTTGTACTGCGCGAATTGCATCCAGCACCTCGGTATTGATCGGAACGGATCGGGTGAATTTTTCGCCACCGTGAACAACGCGGTGTCCAACCGCAGAAATTTCATCCATGTTTGCAACAACACCATGCTCTGGGTTGATTAAGGTTTTGATGATAAGATCAATGGCTATTTTGTGGTCGGGACATTCGTGCTCCTCTTTATAGGTGTCCTCGCCGGGAACATCATGGCTGATAAATGAATCGCCGATAGTAACGCGCTCTACAACACCTTTAGCAATAAGCTCTTTTTTGTCCCAGTTAAACAGTTGGTACTTAACCGATGAACTGCCACAATTTAATGCCAGAATATCCATGAGTGATTCTCCTCCATTTATGGGGATTTAACATGTGATTTTATGTTGTATTATAATACTGTTCTATGAGTCGCGAGTTGTGTGTTATTGTTGGTTGGTAACTATTTGTTTTTAAGGGTAAAAAATTATTTCAAACTGTTATGAAGCATAGCTAAATATTGTTTTTATTGCAAGGTGTTTTGTCCTTTTTTAGTTCGACTAAACAGGATAAAGAACCGTTGTTGTTGATGAAAACAGGTTGTTAATGTCGGAAAATATGATGGACGCAGGTAACTTATTTTTCTACAAGATGTTTTTATGTTTAATCGAGTTTGATGTTGTTGAAAGGTGTTGATAAAGGCAGGAGGTAAGTTTAGCCAAAATAAATTGCCACAGCAGGTTTGTTTAAACCTGCTGTGGCTATATCTTACTTGGAAGCTGGTTTAGACGATTCGGCTTCGACGCTGAACTCGCTGAGGTTTTCGGGAATTTCATTAAAAACAACCATGAATGGTAACGATTGTCCTGGCGCAATACTTACGTTGGAAAGTGCCGTGCCGAAAGGGTTGTCCGTCCGTTTAATGATTTCATCTAGCTGTATGTTTTTTAATTCATTGTCTGTGATGATATTTCCGCAATAAACACTTCGCTTGAGTAGCGGAATTCCTTTGTCTTTGTACAGGGTGGCAATAACTTTGAGTTCTGAACGAGGAGCAGAATACTTGTTGATTGCGTGCCCCTTAATAATAAACAGGTGACCGCTGTTAACGTTGTCAACGTAATAGCTTTCACCGCTATCAACTTGTATTGAGCCTTGCGGCTGTTGAGGTGCGGACGGAACCAACTGCTGTTGAACACTTTGAATCATTTTCATTACATCTGCAGTGTCCAATGT
>NBLX01000042.1 GCA_002084705.1 Desulfobacteraceae bacterium 4572_35.1 | reverse complement strand
GTTAAGTCAACCTGCGGCTGATATTCCACAAAAAGCTCGCCCTCATCCACCGCACGACGCAGGTTGGCTTCCATCTCCATGCGCGATACCGCCTTGGTGTTCATTTGAGCTGAATAAAATTTAAAGATATTGCCACCGGAATTTTTAGCCGCATACATAGCCATATCAGCACAACGCAGCAACTCTGACGGTTTTTCCCCGTCATTGGGATAGAGGGCTATACCAATACTGGTAGTGCTGGCAACCTTACGCCCAGCAAAATTAAAAGGTTGCGCCACCGATTTCATAACCTTGGTGGCAATCCTGGAGATATTACCCTCCACACGATAATCGGAGAGGATAACAACAAATTCATCACCACCAATGCGTGCCACGGTATCATTTTCACGCAAACAATTTTCCAACCAACGCGCCGTCTGGCATAATAATTTATCACCAGCTGCATGCCCCAGGCTGTCGTTAACCATTTTGAAACGATCAAGGTCAAGGAAAAGAAGAGCAAAACTACCATTACGCCGACGAGCACGAACCACCGCCTGCTCAAGGCGATCATTCAACAACGTTCTATTCGGAAGATTGGTTAAACTGTCATAATAGGCCAAATTATGAACCTGCTTCTCAGCCTGTTTACGCCGTGTAATATCCTGAATTACCGGCACTGTATATAAAGGCTGACCCTCAGCATCGAAATACCACGTTGATGACAATTGTACCCACAGGACGCTGCCATCCTTGCGCAGATAACGTTTTTCACACATGATAGATTGTGAACGACTAGCCAAGAAGATATCACGCCGAGCCAGTGTATCGTCAATATCATCGGGATGGGTAACATCGGTTATGGTTAAATGCAGCAGCTCTTTTTCACTGTAACCTAAAAGATTGCAAAATGCCGGATTCGCCTGCAAAAAAAGACCATCTGGAGCCAACATGGCAATCCCGGCCACTGAAGATTGAAAAATAGTACGAAACCGCTCTTCGGAAGAGATAAAATCGTGCTCCGCTTTCTTGCGCTCGGTGACATCACGAAAAATACCCTGAATCCCTCGCGGCTCACCATCCTCAACATACAGAGAGATACTTCCTTCAGCTACAAACTTGCGCCCATCTTTCGTTTTAAACTCCACTTCAAAACTGGGCAAAGTTTCACCGTCATGCAATTTCTGTATCCGGTTCTGACAATCGCAGTGACAACCCTCATGCAACAAATCAAAGAAATTCAAGGAGGTTATTTCCTCCGTCTTGTAACCAAACGTTTTGCGCCACATCCGATTGACGTAAATAAGTTTTCCTGTAAAATCAACAACTTGTATCAAATCATTGCTATTTTCCAGCAACTGGGAATATTGCAATTCAGTTCTCCTTTACCTAAAACTCAGATGCGCATCATTACGTTAACAACACAATCAGCAAAATTCTTGTATATAACACAGAGATTCAAAAAACCACAAAAATAGGCTCAAAAGAATTAATATTTCAACAAACAAACATTTATCAATTTCACAAGCACTACAAAAACAAGAGCATTGACATGCGAAGACGAATCCACTAGGCTCTCATTCTCGTGCTCGTTTTTTCTCATATAAATAAATAGCGAGCTTGCTGCTAGGGGAGTATTACACTGAGAGCTCTGAATAGAGCGACCCTTGGAACCTGATCCGGATTATGCCGGCGTAGGGAAGCGACCACACACATATCCGTGTTTTGACCGCACCTATTCCAGCTGTGGTTTTATCTATGACAAACAACAAATTGCATCAAAACAAGAGATGCCAGAATAGATCAATGGCTGGCAAGGCATATGCCAAGATAAATGGCATCTATCTAATCACCGACGATAGCAAACGTAAAGAGCTGGTTAGCAAAGTAACTTCTGCTTTACAAGGGGGAGTTACCGTAGTCCAGTATCGGGACAAAAAACGACCAACTGCCGAACAATTGGCTATCGCCATTGAATTGCGCCAGATATGTCATCGACACAATGCTGTTTTTATTGTTAACGACAGTATCGATTTAGCTTTAAATAGTCAAGCTGATGGGGTTCATCTTGGTCAAAGCGATGACACCATTGCCACCGCTCGTAAATTGCTCGGCAATCAAGCAATAATCGGCATATCTACCAACACTGAACAGTTGGCGGTAGAAGCGGAACAACAGGGTGCCGACTATATCGGGGTTGGCAGTATTTACCCGACAGCCACCAAGCAAGATGCCATCCACATTGGCATCGATAGCCTGAAAGCAATTCGCCAGGCAGTAAAAATTCCCATTGTTGCCATTGGCGGTATCAGCAATAACAAACTACCCGAGGTGATAGATGCTGGAGCAAACAGCGCCGCTATAATCTCGGCCATTATGTCTGACATCAACCCGGCAACCGCTGCACGAGAGATGTCTCTGCAGTTTCAAAACAGCAAACCATTACCTCATGGTCGAGTGTTGACCATAGCCGGTTCCGACAGTGGTGGCGGTGCCGGCATTCAAGCTGACATAAAGAGTATTACCCTGCTTGGCAGCTACGCCAGCAGTGCCATAACAGCATTAACAGCGCAAAACACCCATGGCGTTTCAGCCATCGAAGCACCATCCCCCACTTTTGTACGTCAGCAGATAGAAGCAGTGCTTAGCGATATCGGCACAGATGTCATAAAAACCGGCATGCTCTACAGTGCTGAGATCATAAACATCATCGCCAACACTTTGGAGAACAATACTGCACTTTGCGTAATGGATCCGGTGATGATCGCAAAGGGTGGCTCCATGCTGTTACAACAGGATGCCATAGAAACTTTCATCCAACGGCTACTACCTAAGGCTTACCTGCTCACACCAAACGTACCGGAAGCAGAAGCACTTACCGGAAAAACCATCACCAATTTAGCCGACATGAAAGAGGCGGCACAACAATTACAAACCATGGGTGCCCGTAATGTACTTATCAAGGGAGGTCACCTAACAGGTGATCCTGTCGATCTACTGCTATACAATGGTCAATATTACCAACTCGATGGCAAACGTATTGACAGCCAACATACTCACGGTACTGGCTGTACCACCGCCGCCGTAATTGCCACCCTGCTAGCGCAGGGAATTCCCCTCGATCAAGCAGTGATTCTAGGTAAACAATTCATCACCGAAGCAATTATCACAGCTCCACAGCTTGGCGGTGGTCACGGTCCAATTAATCACTATATTGCTGCTCAAAAAATCGTCGATCGCTCAAGCGATCATAACCAATAAAGGAACAAGATCATGACTTTAATGGAAGCCGCCCGTCAGGGGATTATCACCGACACATTACGTCAGGCAGCTGATGCTGAAGGGGTAGACGCAGAATGGCTGCGTACCCAAGTAGCTAAAGGCACTGCCTGCATCTGTCACAACATAAAACGGAAAAACGGTATCCCCCTGGCCGTAGGTAAGGGGCTCACCACCAAAGTAAACGCCAACATCGGCACCAGTAAAGATGACACCAGCATCGACAATGAAATGGAGAAAGCTCGTGTCGCCGTAGCCGCCGGAGCCCACGCCCTTATGGATCTATCTACCGGCGGCCCCATTGATGAAATTCGCGCTGCTATTATCGCCGAAACAGACGCCTGCATCGGCAGCGTCCCCTTATATCAGGCGGCCGTTGACACCATCGCCAAAAAGAAAAAAGCTATGGTACAGATGACCGTAGATGAAATTTTCGACGGTATAAAAAAACATCTCGACGATGGTGTAGATTTCATCACTGTTCACTGCGGAGTCACACAGATCACCCTCGACCGTATGGATAGAGAGGGACGAGTTATGGACGTGGTATCACGCGGCGGATCGTTTACCGCCAAGTGGATGGCCTACAACCGCGCCGAAAACCCCCTGTATGAATACTATGATCGACTGTTAGAGCTGGTACGTCCTTACGATGCTGTGCTCTCCCTCGGCGATGGCTTTCGCCCCGGATGTCTTCACGACGCTACCGACCGTGCCCAGATTCAAGAACTGGTGATCCTTGGTGAACTAACCAATCGCGCCTGGGATGCCGGCATCCAGGTGATGATTGAAGGACCAGGACATGTCCCATTAGACCAGGTTAAAACCAATATCGAGCTACAAAAACAGTTATGCCATGGCGCACCATTTTACGTTCTCGGGCCACTAGTTACCGATCTCGCTGCGGGCTACGACCACATCACCTGTGCCATTGGTGGAGCAATCGCCGCCTCGGCAGGTGCCGACTTCTTGTGCTACGTAACTCCAAGTGAGCACTTGTGCTTACCCGACGCAAACGACGTCCACGAGGGGGTGATAGCCAGCCGCATAGCTGCCCACGCTGCCGACATAGTTAAGCGGGTGCCCGGCGCTATAGAGAAAGATCATGCCATGGCGCATGCACGTAAAGATCTAGACTGGGAAAAACAGTTTGAACTCTCTTTGGATCCAGCAAAAGCACGCGAACGACGCGGATCCAATAAGGCTGCCGATGAGCACGGTGCCTGCACCATGTGTGGCGATTTATGTGCGGTTAAGGTTATGGATGACCGTCGCGACGAATTGGATAAACAATAGATCACCGTATTAACAGCCGACAACAGCTGTTAGAGTAACCACCATCAAAGCTTGTTGTGGCAGGCAAGAGTTGAAACCTCCTTTCCTCCTTGGATTATAAAAAAACAAAGCCGATTCGGTTACCTCCTCCGAATCGGCTTTGTTGCGTTTAACCTTTATAAAAGATACTAACCCTCCAACAACCCCTGTGGATCAAGACCAATTCGCATACCACCCCAATGACGACCGTTTATAAAAATCGGCAACGACAGGTCACTGACAACATTGCCGGTATCCCGGCAATAGGTTTGCAACAAAAACTTTTTCTGATTTCTTGCCGCAACCAAGCCAACTGGATCATTAAACAAACGTTTATCACGACTATTTACTAAATCCTGCTCCGAGTTGCCGGTAAGGGGCTGAGAATAAAAACTGTTGTGAGTTGGGGCATAACCATTTTTATCCACACACAGACAAAAGATCCCACCGTTTACCCGACGTACCACTTCATCATATAAAGGTTGCAAAGTTTGTTCAAATGCACCGTCATACGCAGTCTTATATTTCGTAGGCTCAGTACCAGATATAGGCTGGTATTGTTGATCAAACACATTGACACCCTGACTGGCAATAGCGGTAATTTTCTCCTGTAATTTATCCCTGGCAACCAACGCAAACTCCAACGTCTGCTCAAAGCTACCCTGCCCAACCTTGAAATTCGACACAGTCTCCTGCATCTGTTGCGTAGTATCGTTTAGCTCGCCGGTAAAAGTAGATGCCTGATTCATGGCCTGCGCCACCGTTCCACTCATTTGCTTAATTTGAGCGACATTCTGGTGCACCATGTTGGCTGCGGCAGAAAGCTCCTCAACTGAAGCGCTAATACGCTGCAAACTGTCGTGAGTGTTTTCAAAATCATCAACCATCTCGGTAAATTTAGCACAGGAATCCTCTACCACATCCTTAGTAGAAGTGATATGATCGGCAATTAAAGTCGTCCCTTTCTGTGTCTGTTTCACCCCTTCAATCATATCGCGCAGAGTGTTGCCTATATTGTTAGCCGCATCACTCACCTGATTAGCCAGACTTTTAACCTCTTCGGCAACAACAGCAAAACCACGTCCTGCTTCACCGGCACGCGCCGCCTCAACCGCCGCATTCAGCGCCAACAAACCAGTTTGATTAGAGATGCTCTGGATCAGGGCAACAATCTCTTCTATCCCCTTCGATTTCTCATCTAACCCTTCAACGGTCTGAACAAAGGCATCCAACGTGGAATCAACTTCGACAATATGGCTGTTAGCCTGCTGTAACTGTTCCAATGAGCTACGCGCCTGATCCAACTGCTGGGAAGTGCTGGCTTGAATTGTTTGAGCATTGTCAGCAATCTCACTTGTTGCTCCAGTGCTTTCAGCACTACTGGCATATATTGCATCTGCCAACTCACCCTGTTGATCAGAAATCACGGCTGTTTCCTGAATCTGTTTGCCAACCGAAGCAGAACGAACCGCTATCTGCACCCCCTGTTGACGCACCATACCGATAATTCCACGCAGCTTAACCATAAACAGATTAAAACCTTGCGCCAGATCGCGTATCTCATCGTTGGTGTTACAGGGAATATCGCGCGACAGATCACCATCGCCACTACCTATTTCCCGAAAAACAGCAGTAATATGTTGCAACGGGCGGACAATCATAAAGCGCAGAAATATAATTTGAGCCAATGCCGCCACCACACTTGCAACAACTATAATCAGCAACCACACCCGAGTCTGGGCATAAATTGCCGCGACTTCATCAATTCCTTCGCCACCATTAAGCAAAGCAGCAACTGCGCCTTGCTCCCACCACAACACCAAACAGCAAGCAAACACTGCCAACAGCAAAAACAACACATTGCCAGCTATCTTTTTAGTTAAGCTATTAAATAATTTTTTCTCCAACAGCTGATAAAGATCGGTAAAAACTCCCATCACACGCCCCCCAAAACACAAAAACCCACATCAGAACAAATAATATGCAAATGAATTGAAAGTGTACACGAAGAGTCGCAACAATTCAAACGATGTTTGATAATATAAATTACAAATATCATTAGAAATATAAAACGTTGAAATACAGCACTTAACAAACAAAAACGCCGGTTCACCAGTCCTTAGGCAAAAAACTTTTCAACGAACCAGGTAGAGGGCTCTCAATCTCAACCATCACTCCACTAAAAGGATCCACAAAAGCCAAGCGACAGCAATGCAAAAACATACGCTCTAAGGTCGGAGGCAACTGCCCACCATAACGTCGATCGCCAAACAGGGGATGACCAATATCTGACAGTTGTCGACGAATTTGATGCTGGCGGCCACTGTACAAAGTTAGCTCAATCAACGACATCTCATCGCTGCGCTGCAGTGCCTTAAACGCGGTGGTCGCTTCCCTCTTTTTTCCTTTCGCCTCTACCGGTGAGCACAGCATACCGCTACCGGGCAAACGCCCCTGCACCAAGGCTAGATAGTTTTTTTCCACCTCGTGCTGCATAAATATTTTTCCCAGTTCACTACAGCCTTTTTTACCCTTACCAAACAAGACAGGACCGGAGGTGCCAACATCAAGGCGATGAACAGGAGAACAACTAAAATGTGAACCACGCTGAGCAAGCATCGCCTCAACCTGCGTGGTTAAATTATATTGTTCATGTCCAACCCCAGCATGTATCGCCACCCCAGCGGGCTTATCGACAATTAAAATCTCGCGGCTTTCGTACAATATAACAACAGGGTCGGTACAACATTCCCCCTTGCAACCTTCCAGAAACTCACGTATCCGCCCACTGTGGGGCAATTGAATTTCCATACCAGCACTCAAGACAGTGCTCTCGGTCAAAACACCATCGCCAGCCAATATCTTACCCCTCTTCAGCAACTGCCGCAGATAACTGCGTGAGGCAGCCGATATATGGCGCTGCAAAAATTCGAGGGGAGACAACTTAACTTCGTTAGCTGCTACACTTAGTTTATACATCTATCAATAATCCTTTATAAGATTTGAGCCCACCGCCAACATGGTAGTAAGCCTTTTTTGCTGACGATCAATTAATGCCGTACGAATTGCCACGTTGAACTGCTCGCGCCCCTCCGGCAACATAAAACCAACAGACACGGTATATATTTGGCGCGGCGCATCTTCAAATTGTGCGATAATCTCCATGGTCTTAACCTTGGGGGCACCCGTAATTGAGGCACATGGGAACAGGGGGACAGGGCCGCAAACAATTCAACTACAGAGCAACCGCTTTCAGCCTGCACCTCAGTGGTCATCTGCCACACCGTCGAACAACCCTCGACATTGAACAGTTTATCAACATGCACAGAACCCGAAGCAGCAACGCAGAGTCAGATCGTCAAAAAGATCATCACCCCGCGCGACTGTCCCCTTCATAGACCGCGTAATTATTGTTCCATCCCGGCGTGAAAAAACAGCTCCGGCGAAGCTGAGCACACAAATCACAGACCGGCACGTTTTCAAATTGACCCACCAACATTCTCCCACCTTAATATCAATCCAGTAGCGTAGCAGTGTAACACAAGCCCTTATCCAGGGTTGGCATCAATCAACTTGAGCACTGTACAAAAAAGATCAACTCTGCTATTGAGACAGCTTTTGTATCATTTTCATGTAATATACTCGAATCAGTCAAGTTAGGGGAATGCCCCGATAGCCAGGCTTGTTGCATCCCTTGATATTGGGACATTCCCCTAGTTTATAAAGTAAAACACTTTCACCAAAGGTTTAAATATGCTACACAGCAGACGACGCTGGTTATTACGCCGGATCGAATTAAAAAAACTGTTCAACCTGAGTCTGCCATTAATTTTGGCTCAACTGGCCCAGTCAAGTATGGGTTTTGTCGACACTATTGTCGCTGGGCGTGTCAGCGCCATCGATCTTGCCGCTGTTGCCGTCGGTTCAAGCGTGTGGTTCCCACTGTTGCTGCTCCTTCTCGGCATCCTCAGCGCCCTCACTCCGACCATTTCTCAGGCTCACGGTGCTGGGCACCACCACATGATTCGCCACACAACACCGCAGGGCGTATACTTGGGGGCGATAGCCGGATTGCTCATAACAATAATCCTGCAACATTCCAGTTTCATTCTGCCATGGCTTAAAGCTGATCCCGCCCTTATTCCTCTAATCGAGGGATATCTATACGGAGTGTCGTGGGGGTTCCCAGCTATCGGGGTCTGTTTTGCCTTACGCTATTGCAGTGAGGGGCTATCCCTCACCCGTCCCAGTATGGTGGTCAGTTTTTTCGGTCTGATAGTCAACATCATTGCTAACTATATTCTGGTATTTGGTAAATGTGGCTTTACCGCCATGGGCGGAGTAGGTTGTGGCCCGGCCAGCGCCATAGCCATGTGGGCCATGATGCTGGGGATGATCGTGGTGTTCTGGCGTGGTCATATCTATCGCAATTTGGACATGTTACGCATCATCAACCCATGGTGCTGGCGTACCCAGAAACAACTGCTCAAGCTAGGGCTGCCTATTGGTGGTGGATTATTTATTGAATGTAGCATCTTCGCTATAATAGCCCTGTTGCTGGCGCGCTTCGGTGCACAGAGCGTAGCAGCACACCAGATAGCTCTGAACTTCACTTCGATGATCTTCATGATACCACTAAGTATCGGCACCGCCATATCGGTGCGAGTTGGTTACACTATAGGCCGGCAACGTAAAAATCAGCTTTTACGTGCCACACGCTGTGGAATAACCAGCGCTATCACTCTGGCACTGATTAGCTGCTCGGTAATATTATTATTTCCATTACAATGTGTATCCATTTACAGCAACGATCCACAATTACTCACGGCTGCGGCCGCGCTGCTATTTTTTGCCGCTATCTATCAGGTACCTGACGCCATTCAGGTCAGCAGCGCTGGAGCTCTACGCGGCTGTAAAGACACCCGTACGCCAATGCTTATTCAAACCATTGCCTATTGGGCAATTGGCCTACCTATTGGTTGCTACCTGGGTCTATTTCTTAATTGGGGGGCACGCGGTTTCTGGATCGGGCTGATATGTGGGCTCACCAGCGCCGCTATCATGTTACTGCTACGTCTACATCATATTCTGCACCGGTTGGCTTAGCCATGCTCCACCTTAGCCTGACGCAACATAAGGAGGAAGGGGATAACTGACAAAAAACAAACTCCCACCAGCCAGAACACATGGTTGTATGCCAATGCTGCCGCCTGGCGCTGAATAGTGCTATAGATAAACGCCAAAGCAGTTTGCTGTGCCTCAGTTTGAGGTACACCTCGCACCATCGTAATTTGGGTAAGGCTAGATAAGTGCTGCTGAAAAGCTGGGTTCATAGGATTAGCGTGGGCAACCAGAGCATTCTGATACAATTGAGAATAACGCGCAACCAGCGTAGCCGAGACTGCAATACCAACGCTACCACCGATGTTACGCAGTAGATTAAATACTCCAGTAGCATTACCCATCTCTGTCTTGGGGATAACCGCAAGGGTCGTTGTTGTAAGGGGTACGAAAATCATCCCCAAACCCAAACCCAGCAGCATCCGCGGCCAGACAAAATCCCAGTATGCCGCGTTAAGATTGAAACGCTGCATACTAAACATGGCCAGCGCACCAATAACCAGACCAGAGAAAACAATATAACGCCCCTGCATACCCCGCGCCAGTGCAGCACCGACAAAAGGCATAGTGCATAGGGTCACTACCCCGCCCGGCGCCAGCACCATGCCAGCCAAGGTGGCATCATAGCCCATAAGGGTTTGCAAAAAGAGGGGGATAAGCACCACTGAGCTATACAGGCAGATGCCAAAGACAAACATAACAAAGTTACCCGCAGTAAAGGAAACATACTTAAACAGGCGCAGATTAACAACGGGTTGCGAATGACGCAACTCTACAACGACAAGCAACACCAAGGACAGCACAAAAACCACTGAAAAAGCTATTATAAATGGGGAGTTAAACCAATCTTCCTGCTGCCCTTTATCCAAAACAATCTGCAACGAACCAAAGGTGCTAACCAGCAACATCAACCCCCAGTAGTCTACGCTGATCCTCCCCTTGTTTCGCAAATAATCTGGATCGGATAAAAATGTTACAGCTAACAATATTGCAATAATACCGATGGGAAAATTGATATAAAAAATCCAGCGCCAGCTCAACTGGTCGGTAACATAGCCCCCCAGCGCTGGGCCAATGATAGGACCGAACATGGCACCGATACCAAAAATCGCCATAGCCATCCCCTGCTCTTTAGGGGGAAAGGTCTCCATCAGAATCGCCTGACTATTGGGGATTAACGCCCCGCCCGCGGCTCCCTGAATAATACGGAACAAAATCAGTAGCTCAAGATTAGGTGCCGCCCCGCACAAAACCGAGGCGAAGGTAAACAGTACAATACAGGTTATGAGAAAGCGCTTGCGCCCGAACATGCGCGACAACCAACCAGTCATAGGCAACACCACTGCATTCGCCACCAGATAGGAGGTCAGCACCCATGTGATCTCATCGGTGCCGGCATTGAGAGTCCCCTGCATGTGCGGCAAGGCAACGTTTGATACCGAAGTATCGATAATCTCCATAATGGTCGGCAACATTACCGTTATGGTTACCAACCATTTGTTGACAATTTTAGATTGACTCATAGTAGTTGCTTTTAATTCTGGGATATTCAGGCTATTAGCTCAATGGGAAGCGGACAAAATCTCGCTGAAACTGCGTCCAGTGTAAACAGTAGGCTCAACACTCATCCCCACCCGGAGCACATGTTCAGGGTCACTTATGGGGTCGATAACAATTTTTACCGGGATACGCTGCACCACCTTTACATAGTTACCGGTGGCATTTTCCGGCGGCAGCAACGAAAATGCGGCACCAGTACCAGCCATGATACTGTCCACTCTACCGCTGAAAACTCGTCCCGGATAAGAATCGACACTGAACTCGACCCGTTGCCCAACGTCAAGATAGGTGAGCTGACTTTCCTTATAGTTGGCAATAATCCAAGGTTGGTTCAACTGCACCAGCGCCAGCAGCGCTTGACCGGCTTCGATATTGCTGCCCACCTCCACCGAACGTCTGGTAACATAACCAGCTACTGGTGCAAAGATACGGGTATAATCAAGATGCAAACGGGCACTCTCCAACTCAGCCGCGCGCTGTGCCACCCGTGCTGTCTGACCACTTTTACCTAACTGACCCAATTTCGCCAATGTCCGCTGTAAATTCTGTTGTGCCTGTATCAGCGCCTGTCTGGTAACCGTAGCTGCGGTGTGCACTTGATCCAGACGCTCTCTGGCAATTACTTCATTGGCAAATAAACGCTCAGCTCGTTGCAAATCAATTTCACTCTGCCGCGCCTGCGCCTGAGCACGACCAACAGCTGCGCGCGCCGCCGCGACATCTGCACGTTCGGCATCGACATCGTTTCTTGCCAACGCCAATGCCGCCTCGCATTCGTGCACCTTGGCTCTATATGGCGCAGCATCTAGCTCAACTAGAAGGTCTCCAGCTTCTACCCGCTGATTATCGACAATTGCAACAGCATTTACATGCCCGTCCACACGCGCCGAAACAACATGAACATGCCCGGAGATAAAAGCATCGTCGGTCACCAGTTCTGTCTTACTTTTGTACCACAACCATCCACCAGCTACGCTTACAGCCACAGACAGAAAAAACAACACCAGTCCTATTTTGAGCCGTCTAGCACCATTACCGCCGTTACCGCAATTTTCACTGACTGAATTGGAATTTTGTGAATCTGATATTTGGTTATTTTCTGCCATCTTTTTCTTCCTTAAAGTGTTCCAGCAGCACGACACACTCTGGCAATAGCCACCTGATAGTCGAACTGAGCTCGATAAAACTCGCTCCTGGTTTTAGTCAACAAGGTCTGAGCATCAACAACTTCAGTTGCGGTACCAACTTGTTCCTGATAGCGACTGCGATTAATACGTAAATTTTCCTGCGCCTGATCTATGGCAATTTGCGCCACCTCTCTACGCTGCGCAGCGACCTTGGCATCATTGCAGGCGCTGCGATAATCACGCTGAGCCTGCTCAGTAGCATCCTTAAGCAACAAACGTTGCCGCGACAATTCATGACTGGCCGCACTGAGTTTCGACCTATTAGCGGCACCATCATAAATATTCATGCGTAAACCAAGGGTTGCCGAATAAATCGTTTGCTCTTTTACCTTGCTGTTATCTACATAATCTGCTCCAAGGTGTGCATAAACCTGCGGCCAGAATTCACCGCGCGCCTGCAACACACGTTGCTGAGCCGCGACAACCTGCTCTTTCTGAGCCAGCAGTTGCGGACGAGCAGCCACATCGGTAAAAGAGGGTAAACTGTCTATCTCGAACAATGGCTTATCGCTGAGTTGGCAACACTGCGTAGTTGAACGACCAAGCAAATAATTTAATTGCAACCGACCATTATCCAACTCCCCTTTTGCGACTAGTTGCTGCTCTTTACTATTTGCTAAACGCACCTGTGCCTGCAACACATCGTTACGCGTAACACTACCCGCTGCGTATAACGCCCGAGCCACCTTGAGATGATCAGCCATCTGTTCGGCTTCATCATCAGCAGCAACCAGAAGATGCTCGGCTGTAAGAACCCGATAATAAGCAACTACTGTTCGTAAAAATATATCCTGTTCTAAGGCTGCATAGTTCAACCGCGCCGAACGCGAATTTGCGGCAGCGGCCGATATCTGCGCCTTTGAACGGCCAAAATCGTAGAGCAGTTGTTTAGCACTAAGGCTCAAATGGGAATAATCTCGCTGTTGAGTAGCAGTCGTTATTTCACCCATAACCACCTGTTGCGCTTCCGGTTGCAAAGTGTAACCACCTTCAACATCTACATGGGGCAGCAGCAGACTATCGGCAATGCGTTCCTGCGCCTGAACTTGACGTGGAATTGCTGCCGAGGCCTGCAATGTCGGATTATGTTTCTGCGCCAAATCAAGACAAGCCTCAAGAGTCAGCACTTCACCCTGTGCCATCGATCTCATTGGGGATAGCAGCACCGCACAAATAACGGTCAACGATAACAGCAGCAACGAACACTTCTGATATTTACACCTCATCCTCAACATCTCCTTTGCGCAATTTAGCCAGCAGATAACACAATTGCTCATACTCTCCCGGAGCAAACTCTTTAAACAATTGTTGGCGCAAATTGTTAATCAGCGGGGCTACCTTTTTCTCAAGTTCGCGACCCGCATCTGTCAAAAATATTTGCCACGCCCTGCGATCATCGGGGTCAGGCAAACGCATCACCAAACCCATTTTTTGCAATCGATCCAACACGCCACTTAGGGTAGTACGATCAACATCAGTTTTTTCCGATATTAGCCGCTGTGAACGTCCATCCTCCTGCCATAAAAAAGCCAGCAAAGCAAACTGTTGTGGTGTCAACCCATAAGGAAGCAGCAATTCTCGAAATCTTGCGTGTAAATGTTGATGTGCTTTGGTAAGTAAAAAACCCACGCTGCTCTCAATATTAAACTCAGTCATATCTATCCCGCATAATCTCAAATATGATCAACGCACAGATATTCACCATGCGAATATTCAGTATACTGTATAGTTTGCCAAGGTACTCCGAAGGTAATCTTTTGGCAACATTTTAAAATCAGTTGTCATCTCCACATCAATCCATTTCAGAAGAGATGCAACACATTGAGGTGTAACGCCCACTGAATTATTTTAAGCAGGGGGCACAACCACTGCTGTATAAGTAGTGAATAGTTATCTATTTTTAAGTTGTGAGGAGATAAACTTTATGGTGTTATGGCGGCAGAATTACCTAACAATTTATCGCTTGTGCAGATTCTACATCCAAGAGAATGTGCTTAAGGAGATAGTGCCATGTGTGCAAAAAAAGCTACTCGCACCAAGCGAGCACCAAAGATTAAGTTACGTGGGTTCAACAACTTAACCAAAACTTTATCGTTTAATATTTACGATGTATGTTATGCTAGAGCACCCCAAGCTCGCGCAGAGTACCTGGAATACATCGACGAAGAGTACAACGCTGAACGATTGGTAAAAATTCTCTCCGAAGTCGCCGACATCATCGGAGCCAATGTCCTGAACATAGCCAGTCAGGATTATGACCCCATGGGAGCCAGCGTTACCGTGCTGATCGCCGAAGAACCAATTGAGCCAAAACCTGAACAAGTACTGGCGCATCTGGACAAAAGCCATCTATGTATTCACACATATCATCAGCTCATTTGAATCGGACATTGTTCTAATGGATTACAAGGTGCGCGGTTTTACCCGCGATGTCAAAGGGTGTAAACACTACATTGATCACCGCATTCACTCGATTCAGCAGTTTATCCAGAGAAAAACACGCGATCTGTACAACTGTATTGATATAAACATCTTTCAGGAAAATCTGTTCCACACTAAAATGATTCTCAAGGATATAGACCTTGAACAATATCTATTTGGAACAGCCATGCAGGATTTTTCTACCAACGAAAAAGAGCGGGTGTTAAGGCTACTGAAAGAGGAGATGACAGAGATTTTCTATTCAAAAAACATCTATCACTAAAATGCAGGGGAAAATTATTTAGCGTAACGACCTATTACAGTTTAAAAACACATCGTTACTATCCAGCAGCTCTCCAGTTGAGCACGTAATCCCCATAACAAGGGTGTTTGTCGCCATGGACGGCGACAACAAACCCCAGGGATGGGTTTATGTGTCCCTTGATGTGGGGATTACGTGCTCAACACGCTGAGTAGTTAAAACATCAAGCCTTACCAGCACTGCCAAGCACATGCTGGTTTTTATGCTTCATTAGCGCAACTAGTTCGCTACGCGCCGCCCCCAGATATTTACGCGGGTCAAACTCATCGGGATTATTGGCCAAAAACTCACGCACCTTGGCGGTCATGGCTAAACGACCATCAGAATCGATGTTGATCTTACACACCGCACTGGCTGCAGCCTTACGCAACTGCTCCTCAGGCACCCCGACAGCACCATCTAACTTACCACCGTACTGGTTTATCAATTGTACATATTCCTGAACTACACTGGAAGCACCGTGCAAAACGATAGGAAAACCGGGAATACGTTGCTCAACTTCTGTCAAAATATCAAAACGTAGCGGCGGCACCTCCTCTCCCGGAGCCAGCTTAAATTTATACGCACCATGGCTGGTACCGATAGATATAGCTAAAGAATCAACACCAGTTTTGGAAACAAAATCCTCAACCTCATCGGGCTGAGTATAACTCGAACTCTCGGCAACAACATCATCCTCAATGCCTGCCAGCACTCCAAGTTCACCTTCGACAGTTACATCAAATTTATGTGCATATTCGACCACTTGGCGGGTAAGAGCCACATTGTCATCGTAACTGTGATGTGAACCATCGATCATCACCGATGAAAATCCGTTGTCTATACACGATTTACACAACTCAAAAGTATCACCATGATCCAGATGTAAACACAGAGGAATCTGAGCACCCATCTCCCGCGCCATAGCCACAGCTCCAGCAGCCATGCCACGCAACATAGCAGCGTTGGCATATTTGCGAGCACCATTACTCACCTGCATAATCACCGGAGAGTTTGTCTCAATGCTGGCCAAAACTATCGCCTGCAATTGCTCCATGTTGTTGAAATTATAAGCAGGGATTGCGTACCCACCACGCACCGCCCTGGTAAACATTTCACGGGTATTAACCAGCCCAAGTTCTTTGTAATGAATCATGTCACTCATATAGTTTCCTCCTGAAAATTAAAACAATCTATACCGCACCTCTTTAAATATCAGCGCCAGAAACAGAAGTCCAGCGCTAAGCGTTCCATATTAAATTAACAAAACATAATAACCTTATCATATATCCTTGAAAAGGGTTTAAATATCTATTAGGATACGGGCGATTTTATCTAAGATACAGTTTTATCTACGCAATGTTTGCCAGATCATAACTCTGCTTATTTTCAATTCAAAAAGGGGCCAGAAAACATGGATTGCTCAAAACCGGAAAAATATTTCGAAGATTGGACTGAACGTCTGGGATTAGCGGAAAAGATGGTGCCAATTCTTGGCAATTTATACCGCCATCAAGGGATCAACATAAATGTTTACGGTCGCAGCATAGCCAACTGCACACCGCTGCAGATCTTACGTGCCCACCGTTTTGCCCGCCTCATTTTGGATAGTGAAATTTCAGTTCGCGATAGCTATCCACTGCTCGAAGCTATCAGCAAACTCGACCTGGCTCCGGGGAAAATCGATATCGGCAAGCTGACTGTGCGTTATCAATCTCAGGCTATTGGTGTCAATGTTGAAGATTTCATTGGTCAGGAATTGGCAAGCCTGAACACCGGACACACCTCTATTCTTGACGAACCTCGTGATGTCGTACTTTATGGTTTCGGTCGCATCGGTCGACTATTGGCGCGTATCTTAATTGAACAAAGTGGCGGTGGCGACAAACTCCGCGTACGAGCTGCTGTAGTTCGCAAAGGTGGTCCTGACGACCTGATTAAACGCGCCAGTTTGCTGCGCCGCGACTCAGTACATGGACGCTTCCAAGGTGTTATAAAAATTGACCACGAAGAAAATGCCATCATCGCCAACGGCAACATGATTCGTATCATATATGCAGACGCACCTGAGAGTGTCGACTACACCCAATATGGTATCAAAGACGCGATTGTTATTGACAATACCGGCAAATGGCGCGACCGCGAAGGGTTGAGCAAGCACTTGCAAGCTAAAGGAGTTTCCAAGGTTATCCTCACTGCTCCGGGTAAAGGTGATGTTCCTAACATCGTTTTCGGTATCAATAACGAGTTGATTAACAGCGAAAAAAATATCTATTCTGCTGCCAGCTGCACCACCAATGCTATCGTTCCCGTTCTCAAGGCGGTAAACGATAAGTTCGGCATCGACAAGGGGCATGTAGAAACCTGTCACTCCTACACCAACGACCAAAACCTTATCGACAATTACCATAAGGGTAACCGCCGTGGTCGCAGCGCCGCTCTCAACATGGTTCTAACTGAAACTGGTGCAGCAAAAGCGGTAGCCAAGGCTCTCCCAGAGTTGGGAGGCAAATTAACCGGCAACGCAATTCGCGTTCCCACCCCAAATGTCTCAATGGCAATTTTGAACTTGAGTCTGAACAAAGAGACAACAGTAGACGAACTCAACACCCACCTGCGTGACATATCTTTAGACTCTCCGTTACAAGATCAGATCGATTTTACTAAGTCACCAGAAGTTGTTTCCACCGACTTTGTCGGCTCTAGGTTCGCAGGCATTGTCGACTCCCTAGCAACCATAGTCGATGGTAACCGCTGTGTACTCTATGTGTGGTACGATAACGAATATGGCTACAGCTGTCAGGTTGTTGGTCTGGTAAAAGAGATAGTGGGCCTCAACCTTCCAACTTTGCCACGCTAAGCAACTGAATATAAATTAAAATGTATAAAAAAAGGGAGTCGATAAAAACGACTCCCTTTCTATTTAACTTATTGCTACTGAGATGATCAGTCGGTACGCATCAGACGCATTTTTTTACGCAAACGGCGTTGAGCTTCCTTCTCTTTACGCTTACGTTTTACACTTGGTTTCTCGTAAAACTTGCGCTGTTTCATTTCACGGAAAAGGCCTTCTTGCTGCAGCTTACGCTTAAGCACCCGAATCGCTTTTTCAACATTGTTGTCAAGAACCTGAATTTCCACGAATAATCACCTCACTTTCATCATACTATTTGCCCCAGCAGGGCAGGCTGTGTACTCTAGCGACACCATTGGCGAATGTCAAGCAATTCAACTAACAAATTTTTCAACTTCATCAAAAACAGAGCCAACCTCAACTGGGCGCAGATGCCAGATATCATCATTATACTCTGCCATGGTGCGATCAGTTGAAAAATAACCGCAACGGGCGCTGTTAAGAATACTCATTCGAGTCCAGCGTGTACTGTCATTATAAGCGGCAGATACCTGCTCCTGAGTCTCCACGTAACTGCGAAAATCAGCCAAGGTCATCCACGGATCGGCTGCGGACTTCAATCCAGAGATAAGTTCATCAAAAATACCCGGTTCAAACTGATTAAAATAACCAGATTCCAGCAGATTTAATACTTGTTGCAATTGAGGGTCGTCATTAATCAGCGCCTGAGGATCATAATGTGATTTTTTTTCCTCCACCTCATCGGCATGCAAACCAAACAGGAAGAAATTATCTTCCCCCACCGCCTCCAGAATTTCAACATTGGCTCCATCGAGGGTACCGATGGTCACGGCACCATTGAGCATAAATTTCATATTACCAGTACCGGACGCTTCCTTCCCTGCCGTCGATATCTGCTCCGACAAATCGGTTCCGGAGCAAATAATCTCCATGGCTGAAACGCTGAAATCAGGCAAAAATATCAGGCTAAGACGCTCACCTACCACTGGGTCGTGATTGATCACATGAGCTACATTGTTCACCAGCTTAATGATAGTTTTGGCTAGAGCATAACCTGGCGCAGCCTTGCCGCCAATGATTACGCACCGATTAGTCCATACCTTCGGTGTGCCAAACTTGATTTGCGCGTAAAGATGGATTATGTGTAGCACGTTAAGCAACTGGCGTTTATATTCGTGAATGCGCTTCACCTGCACATCAAACAAAGCATCTGTTGCAACCATAACCCCAGTACGTTCGCACACCAACTGGGCAAGGCGCAGCTTGTTAAGCTGACGTACCTCCACCCAACTTTCAACAAAAGTTGTATCATCAACCAACTGTTCCAGCTGCTCCAGTTGCTTCAGATCGGTCAACCAATCATCACCCAACCGCTCGCACAACAACTTACGCAAACCTGGGTTTGCTACCCCTAACCAACGCCGCGGTGTCACCCCATTGGTCTTATTGTTGAATTTTTCTGGCCAAAGTTGGTAAAAATCACGAAATAAGCCCTCTTTCAACAGTCTGGAATGAAGCGTTGCCACCCCATTTACCGAAAAACTACCAACTATAGCCAGTGGGCCACTTCATCGATACTTTAGCTAAAAAGCGCGCATTGATTTCGTAGATTATCTCCAGCAGCCGAGGTAGAAGTTTTTCAAACAACGCCACCGACCAACTCTCTAAGGCCTCAGGTAACAAAGTATGATTAGTATACGCCATGGTGTTTCTGACTATCGTCCACGCAGCGTCCCACCCCAACTGTTCCTCATCTAACAACAAGCGCATCAATTCTGCCACAGCCAAACTGGGATGTGTATCATTGAGTTGAAAGACATTATTGGCGGCAAAAGCGGTAAAATTATTTCCATGGCGCCGCCTCCACTGACCAAGAATATCTTGCAAGCTGGCGGAGACTAAAAAATACTGCTGACGCAGGCGTAACTCTTTACCACTCTCGCTGGTATCGTTTGGATATAGAACCATGGTGAGACTTTCGGCGTCGTTCTGCTCCGCCACAGCCTCAAAGTAAGATCCAGCGTTGAACTCCGACAAATTGAACGCCTCCGGAGAAGCCGAAGACCACAAGCGCAGGGTATTTACCGTCTTATTATGATATCCGGAAATCGGGACATCGTAAGGTACCGCCAACACCTCTTCCGCGTGTTCCCAATGAACAATCAAACGACCATCGCCGTGAGTATCCTGATACATTCGAGTATAGCCGCCAAAACGAACCACACAGGTATAATCCGGGCGGCGAACCTCCCACGGATATTCATCAAAACCAAGCCACTGATCAGGTTCTTCTACCTGATAACCGTTCTGAATACGCTGGTGAAACATCCCGTATTTATAGCGTAAGCCATATCCCATAACCGGCAATTGCATGGTGGCACAGCTGTCCATAAAGCAGGCGGCAAGACGACCTAAACCTCCATTACCCAGCCCGGCATCACGCTCGGCATCCTCAACATCTTCCATGGCTTTGCCGAGCTCAAACAACACCTGCTTCACATTGTCATCAAGACCGAGATTGAGCAGATTGTTGCTCAAAGATCTACCAATTAAAAACTCCATAGACAAATAGTATGCTCGTCTGGTATCGGCCTGATAGTGGGCCAACCATGTTTCTTTCCAGTGTGCCATCAAACGGTCACGCACCGTGTACGACAAAGCCTTTAACAGATAATCCTTCGATGAGTCCAGATGTCGACCAAAAGTGTTATACAAATAGTGTAGAAAACTTGTTTCCAGACTGTCTACGTCATTACCTAAACAACGCAGTGCCTTGCGTATCACCTCCGCTGTCTTCTTATCCAATTTCTGAATCGGCATAACGTTCTCCTTAATGAGTTGCCTGGTAGTATAACTCCATATAAGTCTGGGCGCTGCGTTGCCAACCAAAATTCTGTAGCATTCCGTTTTTTTGCAACGCCTGCCACCGACGTGGACGTTTATAAGTATCCAGTGCCCGCAATACTGTCCGGTATAATGTCTGGGCATCCAACCCGGTAAAGACAAATCCGGTTGCAGTACCAGCAGCAATGGCAGCGTCATCACTATCAACCACAGTATCCCGCAACCCCCCAGTGCCATGAACAACTGGCGGAGTTCCATAAACCAGGCTATACATCTGATTAAGACCACAGGGCTCAAACCGTGATGGCATCAAAAACATATCACTGCCGGCCTCAACGAGATGTGCCAACTCCTCTACATATCCGACAGAAACAAAAACCCTTTGCGGAAATTTATGCGCCAATTCCAAAAACTGCTGTTCGAATTCGGCCATACCGGTACCAACCATGACAAAGCAACTGTCGCTTTGCCGTACTAAACGCGGAATCACCTCCAGAATGAGATCTACCCCCTTCTGCTCCACCATCCGCCCAACATAACCAATAAGCGGTGCCGATAAAACATCGCCTGCCACTTCGGCACCAAAACGCTGCAACAACGCCTGTTTGTTGCGTTTCTTTTGCGCCACACGACCCCTTTTAGCTGAATAATTGAACGGCAGGTAGTGGTCATACTCGGGGTTCCACACTCGAGAATCAATGCCATTAAGTATCCCCAGCAATCGTCCACCGTCACGGCGCTGTCGCAACGTATCGTGCAAACCAAAACCATACTCCGGGCTGCATATCTCAACTGCATAGCTGGGACTCACTGTGGTTACGTAATCAGCAAAAACTATCCCACCCTTCAACATCGACATGGAGCCATAAAACTCCAGAGCATTGAAATGCCACCATTGCTGCGGCAAATTGAGCCCGACAAATAATTCATGGGGGAAATGCCCCCCATAAGAAAGATTATGGATAGTAAATACACTTTTCGGGCGCTGTTGACTCTGTTCCAGGCTGAGTAACGCTGGCACCAGACCTGTCTGCCAGTCATTGGCATGTACAACATCCGCCTTCCAGTCCAGACCGCAACGATCCATCGCCACATCGGCAACTATCTGGGCAAACAAACCAAAACGCTCACCGTTATCAGGCCATACATCACCAGCACCATTCTGATATGGCCCTCCGGATCGGTCAAAAAGATCTTCTATCTCCACCAATAACATTGAGCAACCTGCCAGCGGTTCAATTCCACCTATATCGGCACTGAGCACGCGCACCGTACGTTGACGTCCACAACCACTCACTACACCGCTATACAACAATTGCGGTGGTGGAATAACTTCCAAAGCAGCAGCATAGGCAGGCATAATGAGCACCACCTCCTGCCCCAGCTCTCCAAGCGCTGCTGGCAACCCCGCAGAAACATCGGCTAATCCACCAGTTTTAACCAGTGGATATATCTCTGAACTGGCAAACAGTATCTTCATCATCTCTCCTCGTGTTGCAACACTACCACAGCCAGCGGCGGCAAAGTAACTAGTGCGCTGGCCGGACGCCCCATCCAACTATAATTCTCGGCAGTTATATAGCCATCGTTGCCGGCATTACTGCCCCCGTATAATTGAGCATCAGAATTGAGCACCTCACGATAATTACCCATCTGCGGCAAGCCGACACGATATCCCTTGCGCACCACTGGAGTGAAATTAAACAGGCACAGCAACTGCGACCCTTCGTCCTGACGGACAAAGCTCAACACTGATTGCTGGCAATCGTGACAGTCGATCCACTCAAATCCCTGAGGATCAAAATCATAACGGTGCAATGCTGGCTGCTGACAATACAATTTGTTCAGATCTTTAGCCAAAAGCTGTACGCCACGATGCTGTTCCTGTTCGCACAACCACCAATCTAGTTGATTATTTACATCCCACTCACGCCATTGCCCAAACTCCCCCCCCATAAATAATAATTTTTTACCGGGGCTGAGCATCTGATAACTCAACAACAGGCGCAAATTGGCTAACTGCTGCCAGGTATCACCTGGCATTTTAGCGACCAGTGCTTTTTTGAGATGCACTACTTCATCGTGAGACAGGGGTAAAATAAAATTCTCGCAGTAGGCATATACTTGACTGAAAGTGAGTTGGTTATGATGATAAAGACGATAAACCGGATCTTGGACAAAATAATTTAGCGTGTCATTCATCCAACCCATGTTCCACTTCATGGTAAAGCCCAGCCCTCCCATCCACACAGGTCGGGACACCATGGGCCAAGAAGTTGATTCCTCAGCCATCAACACCACGCCGGGAAATTGTCCATGAACTTCTTCATTTAATATTTTAATAAAATCAACAGCTTCCAGATTTTCATTGCCACCATGCTCGTTTGGCAGCCACTCACCATCTTCACGGGCATAATCGAGATATAGCATGGAGGCCACCGCATCTACACGCAAGCCATCAATATGAAACTCACGCGCCCAATACAGGGCGTTGGCAATCAAAAAATTACGCACCTCATTACGGCCATAATTAAAAACATAGGTGCCCCACTCCTTGTGTTCCCCTCGGCGCGGGTCTTCATGCTCATACAGCGCCGTGCCATCAAAACGTGCCAGAGCAAATTCATCCTTGGGGAAGTGGGCTGGCACCCAATCAAGGAAAACCCCGATACCATGGCCGTGACAATAATCAACAAAATAACGAAAATCATCGGGGTCACCAAAACGACGGGTTGGCGCATAATATGCCGAGGTTTGATAACCCCACGATTCATCCAGCGGATGTTCACTTACCGGCAACAAGTTGATATGGGTGTAACCCATCCACAACACATATTTAACAAGACGGTGCGCCAGTTCCCGATAATTCAAAAACCGGCCATCGTCACACCGCTGCCACGAACCAAGATGAGCTTCGTAGATAGACAGAGGGGAATGCTGCCAATCGTATTGGCGCCGCGCTGCCATCCACTCATCATCGTTCCATTGATGGGAACTGTCATACACTATTGAGGCTGTACGCGGGCGCATCTCCATGGCACTGGCATAGGGATCAGCTTTAAGGATACAATCGCCGTGCAGAGTACGTAACTCAAACTTGTAACGGTCGTCGGGCTGTAAACCGGGGATAAACAACTCCCATACCCCTGAGCGCCCACGCGAGCGCATGGGGTGACGTAAACCATGCCAGCCATTAAAACTACCCACCACAGAAACGCGTTCAGCAGATGGTGCCCACACGGCAAATTGCACCCCGCCAACCCCATCTATCTGACACACTCTGGCACCAAGCACATTGTACAGGTTCCAATGACGCCCCTGTCCCAGCAGATGCAGGTCAAAATCTCCTATCTGCGCAGCAAAAGTATAAGGTGAGATAGTACGACACACCTGACCGGAGGCTTCTGTCCATTCAACCCAGTAGTGTTGAGCAAGACTCTCTTTCTGTTTTCCATTAATAAAGGCACGAAACAATCCACTGTTGCCAAAAGGATGTAATTCTATTCCCCCCTCAAGTACAGCGCTGACAGCAGTTGGCAACCATACCCGCACCACCCATTGGTCGTCGAGTTGATGACAACCAAGAATCACAAAGGGATCGTGATGCCGTCCCTGTTCAATGCTCTTTAAATCATAATCCTCTGCACTCAGTCTCTCTGGACTCATTTATAACTCCCGCGGCGCAGGTATGCGACCATTACGCATCAGGGCATCATGTATTGTTGCCGCCAATTGTGGTTTAACCTGATCCCAGTCGAAACGCCATTTCCAGTTATTTTCCGCTGTACCCGGTGTGTTGATACGATGTTCTGTTCCCAATTCCAACCAATCCTGCATGGGAATTATTGCAATCATTGCCACCGACTGTAACGCTGCCTCGATGAGGGGCCATGGCATCAAACCAACGTCACGCGGCAATACCTGCAATATCTGTTGCTGTAGCTCAGGCTCTAACTCAGCAAACCAGCCACAAGTAGTATCATTATCGTGAGTGCCAGTATAAACAACTGAATTTTCCACCTGATTATCGACGCTATGCGGGTTATCTTCACCGCCGGAAAAGCCAAATTGCAACACCGACAAGCTCGGCAAACCAAACTCTTTTCGCAGCGCCACAACCTCGGGGGTTATAACTCCTAAATCCTCGGCAACAAAAGGCATGGATGGAAAATCTTCTCGCAACACGCTCAACAACTGCCGTCCCGGAGTCTCTACCCAGCAACCATCCATGGCCGTAGGTGATGCCGCCGGGATCTCCCACAACGCCTGCAGACCCCGAAAATGATCTATCCTCACCAGATCAACCAAACACAGCGCACTTGCCATCCGCCCACGCCACCAGGCAAAGTTATTTAACTCCATCTGCTGCCAGTTGTAGTGGGGATTCCCCCAGCGCTGACCGGTTGGCGAAAAATAGTCCGGGGGGACACCGGCAACAACCGTTGGCTGCAATTGGTCATCCAACTTAAACAATTCAGGATGGGTCCAAACATCGGCACTATCGTAGGCTACGGCAATGGGCAAGTCGCCAAAAAGGATTATCCCCCGCTCGTGAGCCAACCGTTTTATCTGTCTCCAGCGTCTAAACAACAGACACTGTTCCCACTTCAATTGTCTGATGCGAATTTCATGCTGTTGGGAAAATTGTGCTAAAGCTTCGGTTTGACGACAACGATACTGCTCAGGCCATAAAGACCATCGTTGATTATCATTTTGTTCGTGAAGGGTTACAAATAATGCGTAATCGTCCAGCCAGGCGCTCTCCGCTCGGCAGAATTCAGCCAGCACAGCTTCGTCAACTTCATTATTACCCATACCCGATGGGAGCAGCGCGGGATTCAGGGCGTGGGCAGAATACACCTGGTAAGGGGAACGATCAGCATGAGGAGGACCGAGGGGCAGCACCTGCCACACAGTTAATCCAGCGGATTTCATCCAATCGAGAAAACGTTCCACATTATCATCAAGAGTACCGTTTGGCAACGAGGTGGGATGCAACAACACTCCAGCCCTTCTGCTTTTAATCCTTTGTGCCATATCCATCCAAACCTCATCATTTACGCCATTTTCGCTATATACAACTTAAAGTCAGGCACTTACACGCCCAAGTACAGGCGAATTAATTTCTATGCATAGTACCAGCATTCTCACTTACTACATCACCACCACCACCATGCGATAATGGATTTTTCAATTTTTGCGGTGGAATTTTTTCCAGCAATTGGTACAAACGGATAAGATGACGCCGGAACAGTTGATCAAAATCGCTGACGCTGGCAGCCGGATTGTGTTCACTAAACCACCAGAACCAATCCGAACCTTCACACACCGCCAATTGTTGCTCCACTTCAGCAATTTTATCCGCTGACAGCAATCCCGATTTCACTACGCGGTCGTAACAGTTTTTGGCTTCAACCAGCATATCCCAGGCACGGTTTTTATCCTTGTCACCAATCCAGGTAGAAAAAGAACCATACACCCAACTGCCGGGTCGAAGCACAGCTAGTTCATCCACCGGCACACGCTTAGGTTCCTCAACTACAGCCTTGAAAGTTGTCATTTCAAGTTGGGGATGCTCGGTCAGGTTACGATACAACTGCTGTAAAAATTCGAAAGCATTGTCCGGATAATATTCCCATGCATTTTCACCATCGAGAATAACGGTCACCACCTGATTGCCAACATCGCTTTTCAAATAACCGGCAATATTTTCCAGATTGCGACAAAAATCATTGGCAGCATCGTGAGCATTCCAATCTTTATATCGAAAACCGATGAGATCAGAAAGACCATCGTCACGAAAAAACAATGTGGTGGAGTATGGCGGATTCAATAAGGGACAATACAACATCCGTTTATTTTCCAGTTGATATGGTGTGGCATCGGAGAGTTCACACGAGCCACGCCATACTCCCTCACCAGATGCTGTCCATTTCAATCCAAGTTTATCGGTCAAAGCTAGAGCCTCGCTACTGACGCCCCCCTCAGACAACCACACCCCTTCAGGTTTACGACCAAAGTAATTTTCAAACACTTCCAAACCGTGGCGCAAATGCCAAAGCGCCCGCTCTTTGCCCCCAGGATATTGGAGATAATTCGGTAAAACCACATCAGGCTGCGCAGCACGCGCGGCTTCAAAATCCAGCAATAACGGCACTATAGGATGGCCATATGGTGACATGGACAACTCAATCCGGCCCGACTCCATCAAAGCACGGTAGCGAGGGATAATACCCTCTATTATCTCTGCCATCACCTCAATTAAAAGTATCTGATCAACACGGGTAAAATTGGTTTTACGCCGCATCAATTTAATCACCCGCGTATCTTTATGCTTAATGCTGGCACCCAGCCAGGCTAAATGATACCACATAAGCAGATCGACAAAAAATTGGCGATTAAGATAACTTATCCGCAACGTATCCAATTCTCCATCTGTATACTGCTCAAGTGCAATATCTACCAACATCCGGAATGGAGCATGACCATCTATAGCGTGGGGAGTGTAGGCTCGCTGACAGGCCATGATAATTTCGGCCCGCGCTTCAGGTTCGGGCGGAACAGGTATCTCGCCGGACACCAGATTTAACAATGGATCCGACATCACTGTGCCTTCTTTAAGCCAGGCACGCATTTGATGACCATAATCGTCCAACTGCTCTAACAACACCGGCGCAAAGTTCACCACCACCCGCGCTGCGGGGAAAGACTCCAGATGGGCGGCCATGTCGGCATAATCTTTTATAGCATGCAGATAAACCCACGGCAGACGGTACTCACCATCCAGGCCATCACGGTAATATGGTTGATGCATATGCCAGCACAAAACTACTTTCAACTTTTTAGTCATAATTTCCCATATCCAGCAGTTAGCAAAAACTCAACGAACCACGTGAAGATATTGCCCAAGCATCTCAGGCGTAACCAGAACAATACCCTCCTCATCAACATAAAAACGTTTTTCATCTTCAGCTAAATCTTCACCAATAACGGTATTCGCTGGGACAATACAGTCCTTGTCGATCACAGCATTAAAAATTTGGCAATTACGTCCAATATCTACATTGGGCAAAACAACGCTATCCTTAACCGATGAATAACTGTGAAAAAAACAACCGCTGGAAACAACTGAACGCTTAACCCTGGCACCGGAGAGGATACAACCAGCAGACACCAGCGAGTCAATAGCAACACCACGGCGCCCAACATCATCAAAGGCAAACTTTGCCGGGGGCATCTGCGCTTGATAGGTCCAGATCGGCCATTGTCTATTGTATAGATTAAGTTCCGGAGATATAGAGCATAGATCCATATTGGCTTTCCAATAAGAAGCCACAGTACCAACATCACGCCAATATCCTGGTTTATTATCGTTATTAACAAAGGGGTAAGCCATGACGTTGCTGTCAGCTATTATTGAAGGAATTATATCCTTACCAAAATCCTTTGAAGATGAAGGGTTATCCTGATCTTCGATTAATTTATCGAATAAAAATTCTGGTGAAAAAATGTAAATTCCCATGGAAGCCAGAGCACAATCCGCCTTGCCCGGCATCGCTTCAGGGTCCGACGGCTTTTCGGTAAAACGGGTGATATGCAAATCTGAATCTACCGACATAACCCCAAACCCTTTAGCCTCGTCACGGGGCACCTCAACGCAACCAATAGTAACATCGGCTCCCGATAGAGCATGAGTTTCAATCATGTTGCGATAATCCATGGCGTAAATGTGATCTCCACCAAGAACCAGAACATAGCGTGGTTTATGTTGACGAATAATATCCAGATTCTGGTATAGCGCGTTAGCTGTCCCCTTATACCACTGTTCACCCAAGCGCTGTTGTGCTGGCAACAACTCCACAAATTCGCCGATCTCGTAACGCATGAAACTCCACGCCCGTTGTACATGACGGATAAGGGAATGAGATTTATATTGAGTCAAGATACCTATATGTCGAATATCGGAATTAACACAATTGGACAGAGCAAAATCTATAATACGATATTTCCCCCCGAACGGCACCGCCGGTTTAGCCCGCCACTGGGTAAGTTCCCTCAAGCGATTTCCCGCACCACCAGCCAAAATAAGTGCCAAAGTGTTATTGGTAAGTTCAGTAACCCTTGAATAATTTTTCATTATCACTCCCCGTGCACTTTTGTAAGTATCAGAACTGTAAAGTCATTATTTTTTTCAGCTTTAAAATCTAAATTGCGCAAACGCTCAACTCTGACATAGTTATATCGGAAGCAGCATCGAGCAAAGCTCTTTTAGAACACATAAACAAAGCACCTTTGAGTCCTAAAAATTCATCCAGCACCAGATAAACCGGCATCTTTCCCACCACGGCACCCATATTGCCCTTATTAAGAAAATAACTGGTAAAATCCGGGTTATCCATCCAGCTTTTAATTTTAGCTCCTATGCCACCAGTAATATAAATGCCGGCACGCGCAGGCCACAACAGCGCTACATTGCCAACAAATTCACCATAAATATTGACAAAAAATTTCAGCGCCGCCTGCGCCACAGTGTCTCCATTTTCAGCACAGGAGCTTATTTGTGCAGCAGACAAATCAGCGCTGTTACTGGAGCCATGCTGGCGGTTAAAACAAAACTGATAAATACCCTTTAGGCCTGCACCGGAAAGTAGATCCTCGTAAGTTACCCGTTCCCGCTGTCGTTGAAACCACTGCAACAATTCTCGCTGCTCAGAATTCACCGGAGCAAAATCCATGTGACCACCTTCCGAAGCCTGTGGATGAAAATGACCTGCCAGTTGATATACCGGCGCTACTCCAAGACCAGTACCAGCACCAATCACCAGTCGATTACCATTAGGGTCAAAATCGCCTTGATGCAAACAGACAATATCCTGTTGCTGCAACAAGTCAATTCCCAACGCCGCCGCCTGAAAATCATTGATCATCTTTACTTTGGAAATAGGTAGTTTTTTTTCAAGGTCACAAGCAGAGATCGACCAAGGAAGATTTGTCAAAACGACTTCGGAACCGGTTACAGGACCAGGCAAGCCAAAACAGGCATTACTAACCGCAGGCAGGTCATGTTCGTAAAAAAGAGTCTTCAACATCTCAACAAAGGTGGGGAATTTATCACTGGGATAACAACACACAGGCGACAGCAAACCATCCTTCTCATTGTCGAACCACTGAAAACGTGACGTCGTTCCACCTACATCTCCCGCCAAAAAAACCATCTACCTACCTCCGCGTCACGCTATTATCACAATATGACGATCATAACAAATGCTACTACAAGAGCTCCCCTTTTACCGCCATTGGCAAAAAATAATTCTGGCAAAATTATCGCCATTGTCAAGACCATTGCAATAGATTTAGTTAATATTCCAGCCATTTTCTCTGTTGCAAGCGGTAACTCATTTAACGCCAAGACAGCGCGCATATTCACACAACGCTTCGTCATCAACATTTTTTTCCAACACTTGTTTAGTGAGTATTTTACCTAATTGAACGCCCTCCTGATCAAAAGAGTTGATGTTCCACAAAAAACCCTGAAACATCACTTTATTTTCGAAATGAGCCAACAGTGATCCAACCGCGGCAGGGGTAAGAGAGTCACCGTATATCAGGCTTGCCGGTCGTTGTCCGCAAAACACTTTGTTCGGGTCAGCGCTACTGCGCCCCTTGGAAAATGCAACAATTTGCGCAGCCAGATTGGCGTTGAGCTTAGCCCACCCTGCGAGTGCTTAAAACCGATAAACTGTAACGGCACAATATCGCTACCTTGATGCAACAGTTGATAAAAAGAGTGCTGACCATTTGTACCCGGCTCGCCGAACAACAGTGCTCCCGTCGCATAATTCAGCGACTGAC
Source organism: Desulfobacteraceae bacterium 4572_35.1 (assembly GCA_002084705.1). Lineage (GTDB taxonomy): Bacteria > Desulfobacterota > Desulfuromonadia > Desulfuromonadales > Desulfuromonadaceae > Desulfuromonas. The sequence continues at coordinate 67 of NBLX01000042.1, read as the reverse complement.
CACCACGATTAATACGCTTACCATTAGACTCCATATCCAACTGCTGCAAATGGGCGGGGAAACGACT
>NBLX01000041.1 GCA_002084705.1 Desulfobacteraceae bacterium 4572_35.1 | reverse complement strand
GTACAGCAGCAACAGGCACAGCAGCCTACGGCACCGGTGTCTAGTCGTCGTGGCATAGGACGTATTTTGGATGATTCTGAATGGTAGTTTTACAGGAAGGAAAAACAATGAAACATCTTAAAGTGTTTACTGTTTTCGCTCTAACGGTTGCTGTTGTTTTTAGTGCATCCTATAGTTTTGCTGGAAATAAACGTATTATGTCTATACGTGCTGCTAAGGTTCTTGCAGAGCGGGCTTTGGTTGAGTCGATCTATGGTTTGAAGCTTCGTGCTACTGAATCTGTAGAAAACATGGTAGCAGCAAGTTTTGAAGGTTCTACTGAATCAAAAACCAAGGCAATGATTAAGGGAATAAAGTATGTGGACGTTGTATATGATGATGCATCTGATATTGCCAAGGTAACTGCTGAGGTGACTTTGCCTAGTATAACTAATATTGATGGTCAAGTTATGGATCTGCATAATAAAACTTTTCAGCGAGTTGGGTTTGCTACTTCCACACCATCTCAAGCTGGACCTTTGAGGGCGATGCGTGCAGCTGAACTGGATGCCTATAAGCAATTAATAAAACAGGTAGTTGGTTTTCAACTTGAGAGTCAGACCAGCGTAGAAAACTTTATGCTTAAGTCCGATTCGGTAAAAACTAAAGTGATGGCAACTATTTATATGGCTGAGCTTGTTGAGTATGGATGGGATGACTATGGCGATGCATATGTTGTTTTAAAATTAAATACTTCGGAAGTTAGTGCTATGCTTGGCGAACCAGTTCAGGGCGAAGAGGAATATATTCAGGTAGAAGGTCAGGGTGCCCAGGATGATGATTACCAACAGGTTCAAAAACAGGAACAGGCTCAACAGTGAATTGATGTTTAATTATGTAGCACAATAACTTTTTGAGAGGCTGTAATGATAAAATCTCGTTTATTGTGGATGTTCTTTGGAGCTTTATCGTTGTTAACTGTTTTGCTGTTGGTAGGTGCAACAGATATAGATATTAGTGCACCAAATTATGGTCGTTACCAGATCTCCTCTTGGAGTACGAGGGTGAACAATAATAAGGCTGTTGTAGGCGCATTTGTCTTGGATACGGCAACTGGAGAAACCAAAAATGTTTATACACGGTTGGTTAATGCAGATGGTATGGGAAAAGTTTTAAGAAATGATCTGCATAAAACATTTTTTAATATGAAATAAGAAAAATTATATTAAAACGTAACAAAAGCGCACCTGCTAATGGGTGCGCTTTTTGTTTTTTTGACTGTTAGAAGTTGTTATTGGTTATATGCGTATTTGTTTAAATGCGTGCATTAATTCTGATGTAATAGATCGAGGTGTGTTTTGGTTTCTGAAATGGCAACAACAGAGATGCAACCATTAGAAATATTGAGCAATGTTTTTGGATATAGTGAATTTCGTCTACAACAACGCGAAATTATTCAAGCTGTTATAAATGGAAAAGATGCCTTTGTGTTGATGCCAACTGGTGGCGGTAAATCTTTATGTTATCAGATCCCGGCGTTATATCTCAATGGGGTGGCTGTAGTTGTTTCTCCTCTTATTTCGCTGATGAAAGATCAGGTTGATGCTTTACGTCTGAATGGCGTCAAAGCAGAGTATTATAATTCATCATTAACCGGTAACGAAGCAAGGCAAATAATATCAAGATTACATAATGATGATATTGACCTGTTGTATGTTGCTCCTGAGCGATTGATGCATGCCGATTTTATTGGGATGTTGCAAAATATCTCATTGTCACTTATAGCGATTGATGAAGCTCATTGTGTATCTCAGTGGGGACACGATTTTCGCCCAGAATATGTTCAGTTGGGAAGTTTGCGTTGTGTGTTTCCTGCCGTGCCAGTTGTTGCTTTAACAGCTACGGCAGACCTGCAAACTAGAAAAGATATCATTGAGCGACTTTGTCTTTTTGATGCAACGACTTTTATTAGCAGTTTTGATCGCCCCAATATACATTATGCGGTGGTTGATAAGCATAAGCCTAAGGAGCAATTACTTAATTTTTTATCTGAACATCATGGCGGTAGTGGCATCGTATATGCTCTTAGTCGCAAACGTGTTGATGAAATTACTAAGATGCTTGTCGATGCAAAAATCAATGCTGCTTCGTACCATGCTGGTTTGTCGGATAAGGTTCGGTCGCAAGTTCAAAATAAATTTTTAAATGACGATATACAGGTAGTAGTGGCAACGGTAGCTTTTGGCATGGGAATAGATAAACCCAATGTCCGTTTTGTGTTTCATTATGATTTGCCTAAGAATATAGAAAGTTATTATCAAGAAACAGGTAGAGCTGGCCGAGATGGTTTGCCAGCAGATGCAATGCTGTTATTTGGTTATGGGGACATTGCAATTGCGCGTGGTTTAATAGAAAAAGGTAGCAATCAGGAACAAAAAAGAATTGAGATCCATAAATTGAATGCAATGGTTAGCTATGCAGAACCTTTGACTTGTCGGCGACGGGCTTTGTTAGCTTATTTTGGTGAGGTCAGTGCAGTAGATTGTGGGAATTGTGATATTTGTCTCAATCCACCAGATAAATATGACGCTACAGAGGATGCTCAAAAGTTGTTGTCTTGTGTTTACCGTGTACAGCAACGTTATGGAGCTAAACATATAATTGATGTTTTACGTGGTTCGCACAATCAAAGAATATTAGATCTTGGTCATGATAAGCTAAGTACATATGGGATTGGAAGTGATAAAAAACAGGATGAATGGGGTTGTCTGGTTCGTCAATTAGTTCATTTAGGTTATTTGTACCAAGATGTGGAAAATTATTCGGTATTGAAACTGACAGAAATGTCACGAAAAGTTTTGACCGGCAAGGAAATATTATTTCTGGCGCGTTTAAGGGTTAAAACGTCGGTGAAAAAAGAACTAAAAAAGCGGGCGCTAGACCTAGATTACGATCATGTGTTAATGGATAGGTTGCGTATTTTACGTAAAAAAATAGCTAAAGATGATAGCGTCCCACCATATGTAGTGTTTAGCGATTCAACATTAATGGAGATGGCATTTTATTTGCCCACACATGAACAGTCTATGCTAAAAATGAATGGTGTCGGGAAGCATAAAATGGATAAATATGGAAGCCGTTTTATTGAAGAAATATTAGCATATTGCGATATAGACTAGTAGTTAAAAAAACTATTATTCACTTGACATTGATATCAATGATTTGCTATCAATGTCGAGCCTTAAAGGCGATTGTTTATTTATCATACATCATGGCTCCGTCGCCAAGTGGTAAGGCAGAGGCCTGCAAAGCCTTTATCCCCAGTTCGAATCTGGGCGGAGCCTCCAATAAATAAAAAAGGTTAGCGTGAAATACGCTAACCTTTTTTTGGTTTTGCAAACACATATCACAACTAGGATAGTTGGATTGCACAAGTATTTTGGTTTTTTCCCACATATATATTTCCCCTTATTTGATTAGCGTTGTAAAAAGTTCATCCACCTGTGTTGTAGTATTTATACAGCACTTCGAGACATATAATAAGTATACCTCCCCTCCACCCTGATTAATCTCTATGCTCGGGGTACGAAAATTTCCTTTAATTATTATTGCAGCCTGCTTAAAAAATATGCTGAAACGATGATTTCATGCTATTAAAGAAGGTGTTATCGTAGGTTTTATCTTGAAATTGGACTATTCTAAATTGGTGTGAGGAATTTTGAATCTGTTGTCGTTAGAGATGTTGCTTGTTTTTGCCATATTGGGTACTTGTGCAGGAGGCGTTGCCGGTTTATTGGGAATAGGTGGTGGAGTTATTCTGGTGCCGCTGTTCATGTGGAGTTTCAATTTTGCTGGGCTTGATCCGCATATATTGGTGCATTGCGCTTTTGCTACGAGCCTGGCGATAATAGTACCAACCGCTATCAGTAACTCAATTGGCCATAATAAACAGGGGAATATTTGTCCAACCCATGTTGTTTCTCTGGCTATTGGTGCTATTTTTGGTGCAGGTGCTGGAGCTTTTGCAGCTTCAATGTTAAATGGTGAGGTATTGCGATTATTGTTTGGGCTGATGCAGATTGCCGTGGCTGCTAAAATGATAATGGGTTCAGTAAGACCGGCTAGGGGTGATTTGCGCGACCAGGTGATTCTGTTGCTGTTAACTGGCTTTATCGGCGGTGCGTATTCTGCTTTTTTCGGTGTTGGTGGTGGAGTTGTTGCTGTGCCTTTAATGGTGATGTTTCTGCGCTTTCCGATTCATTTGGCCGTAGGTAACTCAACAGCTTTAATAGTAGTTTCCTCTTTCTTTGGCACCTGTTTTTATGTGCTTTCGGGCTGGAACTTAACTGCAATTGCTGATGGTTTTATCGGTTATGTTTTTTTGCCAGCTGTTGCCATGGTGGTTCCTTTTTCACTTGTTGGTTCTCGTATTGGCGTGCATTTTGCGGGTCGTTTTTCCCATGCTAAATTGGTGTGGTCCTTTGCCGTACTTTTGTTTTTTATTGGTGGGCGTATTATTCTGACAGCAATTTAGCCGGATGTTTTCACTCGGTTGGCAGGGGTAGCATGTTGGCAGGGAATTGTCATACTTAACAGAAATCTGTTATGAATTCATCTGAGTGGTTCATGTTTTCCTGCGCAAGACAGTATTATTAGTGGAGGTGGTATTATGCAACGTCATCCAACAGTGTCTGGCCAGTTTTATCCAGATAACCCCACGCAATTACAGCAAGATATTTTACATTATATGGGCTCATGTTCACAAGCAATGCCAGCGTTGGGGTTGATGGCGCCACATGCCGGCTATGTTTACTCTGGTGCTACGGCCGGAAAAACTTTTGCCGTAGTTGAGGTGCCTGACCGGGTTATCCTTATTGGTCCCAACCATCATGGGATCGGTTCTGACTGTGCCGTTTATTCGGAAGGATCTTGGATAACCCCTCTAGGGACAGTGGCTGTTGATAATGAGTTGGCTGATCTTATAATCGATGCAGATTCTGCTATGCATGCGGACAGGTTGGCTCATCAGTATGAGCATTCACTGGAAGTGATGTTACCGTTTTTGCAAACGCGTAATCCACAAGTTAAAATTGTACCGATTAGCTTGAAAGCCCTGCCTTTTGAAAAACTAGCAGCAATGGCTCATCACCTCAGTGCAGTTATTAAGGGGCAGGATCAACCGGTATTGATCGTTGCTAGTTCAGACATGACCCATTATGCCCCAGCTCAAGTGGCGCAGGACCAAGATTTATATGCACTTGAAGCAGTACTGAATCTTGACGGTAAACAACTGTATAAACGGGTGCAGGAACGGCAGATCAGCATGTGTGGTGTGTGCGCTGTGACGTTAATGTTGCTAACTTTGGTTGAATGTAGAGCCAAACAGGCGGAATTAGTCAATTATGCCAATTCAGGAGAAGTCAGTGGTGATTATCGGCAGGTGGTTGGTTATGCCGGAGTGGTTATCCGTTGATTTGAGTATAGATATTCTCCCGATTAAATAGCTTGTTTCAAGACAGTAATATGCAGTATAACCTGACCTTGCGTTTTGTTGCACTTAGCTATCTTATTTGTTTTTGTGAAGCCATCCTATTGATTACATACGATCTATATTTTAATGGAGAAGAGATAAATGTCTGATTTACGTGTTCGATTTGCCCCCAGTCCTACCGGTTATTTGCATATTGGCGGGGCACGAACCGCGCTGTTTAATTTTTTATTAGCTCGAAAAGAGCAGGGCACGTTCATCTTGCGTATTGAAGATACCGATGTTGAGCGCTCAACTCAAGAGTCTACTGATGCCATATTGCAGGCGATGGACTGGCTGGGTCTTGATTATGATGAAGGCCCGTTTTATCAGTCGGAGCGCTTCGATTTATACAAGCAAAAAGTGCAGCAATTACTGGATGAAGGCAAAGCGTACAAATGTTACTGCACTGCTGATGAGTTGGATGCCAAGCGCGAACAAGCAATACAGCGAGGGGATAAACCTCAGTATGATGAAACTTGTCGCAATGCTCCAGAGCGTGACGATGATAGCCCATATGTTGTCCGTTTTAAGTCATCTTCACAGGGGGTGACCGCTTTTAACGATCTGATCAAGGGAACCATCACTTTTAACAATCAAGAGTTGGATGATATGATTATCCAGCGCACTGATGGTACTCCAACATATAATTTTGTTGTTGTTGTCGATGATGCTGAAATGGGGCTGACAATAGTTGTTCGTGGTGATGATCATGTAAATAATACCCCGCGCCAAATACAAATTTATAAGGCATTGGGTTACGCTGTACCAGAGTTTGCTCATGTGCCAATGATTTTAGGTTCCGACAAAAAAAGATTATCTAAGCGCCATGGTGCCACTTCTGTAATGGCTTATCGCGACATGGGGTACTTGCCGGAAGCACTGGTTAATTATCTGGTGCGACTTGGCTGGTCCCATGGTGATGAAGAGATCTTTTCAATGGAAGAATTGATTGAAAAGTTTAGCTTGGAACATGTAGGTAAATCGGCTGGAGTGTTTAATCCAGAAAAACTGTTATGGCTCAATGAACACTATATTAAAACCGGTGATCCGCAGCGACTGGGTAGTTTATTGAAAGATTACCTGAATAAGGACGGCATAATTGTTGGCGATGATATTGATGTCAGCACAGTTGTGGAGTCGCTCCAGGATCGTAGTAAGACAATGGTTGAGATGGCGGAGAAGGCAAAATTTTATTTTGTCGACGAATTAACTTATGACGAAAAAGCTAAGAATAAGTTTATTACTTCAGAGCAAAAAGAGATCTTTGAACTGCTGCTAGAAAAGCTGCAGGATTGCGAATTTAGTCACGATGGTGTTGAAGCTGCCTTTAACTCTGTTTTACAACAAACAGGACTTAAGTTCGGTAAAGTTGGGCAGCCAACCCGTGTAGCGCTATCCGGTGGTACAAGCGCACCGGGAATTTTTGAAGTTATGCTGGTGTTGGGTCGTGAACGTTGTATCGATCGCTTGAAGGCGGCATTAGCAATAATTGGTTGAAAAAATTAGCACAATTGTTGTGAAATAGAGGAGCGCCACCTACTGAGTAGGCGGCGTTTTTCTCTTATTGGAGATTGTGATGGCTAACAATGGTGAAACTCGGTTGGTTTATTCATCTGAGCATGGAAAAATCTGCCCAGAGTGTAATTATCCTAAAGCTGATTGTCGCTGTAATAAACAACAACATGCTCCTGTTGGTGATGGTGTTGTGCGCGTTAATTATGTAACTAAGGGGCGCAAGGGGAAGGGGGTAACTGTTATAACTGGTATTCCAATGACCCAAACAGAATTGAAGGTATATGCTAAAGATTTGAAAAAGCGGTGCGGCAGTGGTGGTACGATTAAGGATGGAATTGTGGAGATACAGGGTGATCAACGCAGTGAATTGATGCCGGTGTTAATGCAGCAGGGTTGGGTGGTGAAACGCTGTGGCGGATAGTTTGGGTGAGATTATGACTGAAAGAAAAAAAATTATTGTAGTGGGAGCGGGGGCGGCAGGGATGATGGCCGCAGGGCAGGCGGCATTGTCAGGCGCGGAAACAATATTGCTTGAAAAAATGGCTCGTCCTGGTATGAAGTTGGCTATCACCGGCAAGGGGCGCTGTAATCTTACCAATATTGCTCCAATCCCTGAATTTATTGGTCACTTTGGTAGAAATGGCCGCTTCCTCCGCCAAGCATTTCACCGTTTTTTTAACGATGATTTGATCCTCTTTTTTGAATCTAAAGGCTTGCTGTTGACTAAAGAGCGCGGCGGCAGGGTATTCCCGACCAAAGGCAAGGCACAACAGGTTGTTAAGGTTTTTGTTGATTGGCTAGATAAATGTGGAGTGAAAGTTAAGTATAACAGTGCAGTTACTGAGTTGCTGGTGACAGAAAATGGTGTGGCTGGCGTAGTGTGCAACGGTAAACGGATAGCTGCAGATGCGGTGATTTTATCCACGGGTGGAGCCTGTTATCCGGCTACAGGTTCAACAGGCGACGGTTACCCAATGGCTCAACAGTTAGGGCATTCAGTCGTCACTGTCAGGCCAGCCTTAGTGCCGTTGGTTACCAAAGGTGGCGCAAGAAAGATGGCTGATCTTAATCTGCGTAATATCGGTGTACGTCTAATTATAGACGGGAAAAAAGCAGCAGAAGGGTTTGGTGAGGTTACTTTTGCTAATTATGGAGTAACTGGGCCGGTAATTCTTACTCTGAGTGCTGTGGCTGTTGATGCTCTGCAGACCCAAAAAAAAGTTGAGTTGATACTCGATTTGAAACCAGCCTTGGATGATAAGAAACTTGACGCCAGATTGCTGCGCGATTTTGCCAAACGGGATAAGGAAACAATTGCCAGTATCCTGCGCGGATTATTGCCGCGGGAAATGGTAGAGGTATGTTTGGAGGAGATTGAGGTGCCAGCAGATAGAGTTGGTCACAGCGTAACTGCTGTCGAGCGCAAAAAACTGCGCCACTGGTTGAAGAACTTTCGCATTACCGTTATCGATCACCGACCCCTTAAGGAAGCGATCGTTACTGCTGGCGGTGTTACTCTTGCGGAGGTAAACCCGCGCACAATGGAATCACAGAAAGTGAAAAATTTGTTCTTTACCGGCGAACTGTTGGATCTTCAAGCCGATACTGGTGGTTATAATCTGCAGGCTGCTTTTTCAACAGGCTGGTTGGCCGGTAACTGTGCTGCAATTGGCACTGTGGTTGAATAAACTGTCCCGCCGGTATTTTTTTACTCTTCAGCGGGTATTTTAAAAACAACATGTACTCCGATCATCGCTTCAAGGTTTGTGGTATCAAAGTTACCGGTATTACCAATAATCCCCAAAATAACCCTATTGTCTCCTGTCGATTGGTGAAAATCGAAATCTTGATCAATTAGATATTGTTTTATTTGTTCCAGCTCAGTTTCACTAGTGTTTTTTTTAATTACAACAAGCATGATTTAACGTCCCTTGGACTTAATACGTTCTAGCGTTCTAGATTCATCAATTACCCGTTCAAACAAACGTTTTATAGCGTTGTTATCCAACGGTCCTGGATTGCGCTCTTCCATTTTAGTAAAAATACGTTTTTCCCGATTAGGATCATAAACGGGCAAACCAAGATCCTTCTTTAGATACCCTATTTTTAGAGCCAACTCGGCACGCTGGTTGAAAATTGTCAAAAGTTCGCTATCCAGGCGATCTATCTCCTTACGGATATCATCAATAGTCACAACTTGCTCCCCAAACGTTAAAAAGTCTTCCTGAGTACAGTATCTTTTTTCCAATGGATATCGTCTGTTTCGGGATAGTCGAGATTATAGTGCAATCCACGGCTTTCCTTGCGTTCTAACGCACAACGAATTATCAGTTCAGCCACTGTTGCCAGATTGCGTAATTCTAATAGATCGCTAGTGATATAAAAATCCCAGTAGTAATCGGTAATCTCTTCTTGAATCATATTTATGCGACGCAGAGCCCTGCTCAGGCGTTTATCCGTGCGTACAATACCAACGTAGTTCCACATAAACAAACGAATCTCATCCCAGTTGTGATTTACAACAACTTCTTCATCGCTGTTTGTTGCGTTGCCATGATCCCAAGGTTTGATAACTGGAAATGTGGGCATGGTATCGGCAACATTTTTCAATGCCAATTGGGCAGCGCGATCACCGAATACAGCACCTTCCAGCAGGCTATTGCTGGCGAGACGATTGGCTCCATGCAGACCCGTGCACGATACTTCGCCTATGGCGAACAAATTCTTAATCTCCGTTTGACCATGGCTATCTACTTTGATGCCGCCACACAAATAGTGAGCGGCAGGAACAACCGGAATTGGCTGCTTGCCCATATCTATTCCATATTCCAGCAAAGTTTTGTGGATGTGGGGAAAACGATCTTTTATGTATTTTTCACCTTTGTGGGTAATGTCGAGATAAACACAGTCATCACCGTTAGTTTTCATTTCGTTGTCAATAGCTCTGGCGACAATATCACGAGGTGCAAGATCTTTAAGTTTATGATATTTATCCATAAATGCTGTGCCATCAGCTCGTTTCAAGATTGCACCTTCACCACGTACTGCTTCGGAAATTAAAAATGATTTGGCGTGGGGATGGAAGAGGGTGGTGGGGTGAAACTGCATAAATTCCATGTTGGCTATTGCAGCACCGGCACGATAGGCGATAGCGACGCCATCACCGGAGGCGATATCAGGATTGCAGGTATATTGGTAGACCTTGCCGGCACCACCTGTGGCTAAGACGGTTATTTGTGCACCAAAAGAGAGTACTTCATCATTTTTTATATCCAGTGCATAAGCGCCCAGACAGCGATTTTCCGGTAAGCGACGTTGTAGGGTTTTTGCCTCGGTTATAAGGTCTATGGCGCAATGATGTTCGTAAACTGTTATGTTTGGGTGATTTTGTACTGCAGCGACAAGAGCGCGCTCGATCTCATCTCCAGTGAGGTCAGCAGCGTGTAAAATGCGCCGAAAGCTGTGGCCACCTTCACGAGTCAGGTCATATTCTCCACTGCTGTTACGAGTGAAGTCGGTGCCAAAATTTATCAGATCTTGAACAGCCTTGGGTCCTGCTGCTACGACCATGTCGACAATCTCTCGGTTGGATAGTTGTGCTCCGGCAACCATGGTATCTTTTGAGTGTGATTCAAAAGAGTCTTCGTTTGAAAAAACTGTCGCTATACCGCCTTGAGCATATCTAGTTGATGTCTCTTGAATTTCACGTTTTGTGATAATTGAAACAGTTTTATTGTCCGCTACTTTAAGAGCAAAAGACAGGCCGGCAATGCCGCTACCTATAACCAAGAAATCCGAAGTGATCTTCATTGCAGTCCTCTGAAGGATAGAATAGAATTACAGAATAAAATTAAATAAATAGTGAAAAATGGTGGTAATTTTTTGCGCTGTCACTATTAAAAGTGTGCTCCGGTCGACATTATTCGCTTAGAATATGGTGATGTCAAGGTTTAGACCTAATAAATTGATGATATTATTTTGAACTGTTTTCAAACACTGAATGAAGATAGGGGTATGGATAGGGGTGTATATTATTTGCCGTTTTTTTGTACGGGTAGCCATTGCCTTTGTTCTAGTCGTATGCTGGGGTGATTTGCTTTTTGCTGCCGTTTATAAATATGTAGATGAAAATGGGAAAATTTATTTTAC
>NBLX01000153.1 GCA_002084705.1 Desulfobacteraceae bacterium 4572_35.1 | reverse complement strand
CCGCTGGAATTTTTTCAATTTGTCTGTGATACTTTGATCGCCGATGGAATTTTTCGTGTGGCATGGGTTGGTATGCAACAGGAGAACGGCGGTTATGCTCAGCTGGCAGGAGCTGGGTTAGCCCCAGCTAAGTTGGCACTGCTAAATAATTGCCAATCGTTGTTGAATGGTGATGCTAAGATTATTAGCGCTATCACCAATAAAAATTACCAACAATGTCTGGGTTTAGGTGGTCAAAAACTTTATGAGGTTTATCCGTTTGCCACTATAGGTTGTTTTCATGTCCGCCCAACAATTGCCGATCCTGCATTGTTGGTGATTATTTCGCAAAAAGCGGATGTGCTTGAGCACGCCGATTACCGGAGACTAATTGCCGAATTAGTAAGTGATATAGAGTTTGCTGTGGATGCCTTTGAGCAAGAGCAACGGCAGTCCCACAATGTTCAGCAACTGGAATTAGCAGCAACGGTTTTTGCTAACAGCAGTGAAGGTATTGTTGTTACCGACGCCGATGAGAAGATTTTATCGATCAATCGCGCTTTCAGTGAGATTACCGGTTATAGCGCCGACGAAGTTATCGGCAATACGCCGCGGTTGCTTAAATCTGAGCGCCATGAGCGTGATTTTTATCAAGCCATGTGGCGCACTATTGATGAAACGGGGCGCTGGCAGGGGGAAATTTGGAACCGGCGCAAGAATGGGCAGGTGTATCCAGAACAACTGTCGATTACCGCTGTATATGCTGCCAGCGGTGAGGTTAATAATTACATTGCTATTTTTAGTGATATTAGCCAGGTGAAGGAGTCGGAACAGCTGCTGGAACATCTACAGTGGCATGATCCCTTAACCGATTTACCCAATCGGCGCATGTTTGGCGACTTGTTGGCGCAGGCTATTGGGGTGACAAAACGTACTGGGCAAGCTTTAGCTTTACTGTGTTTGGATCTTGATCATTTTAAAGATATTAATGAAAGTTTTGGTTTTGTTGTTGGCGACAACCTGTTAGTGCAAATGGCCAAACGTTTGCGTGGTCGAGTTCGTAGTAGTGATATCGTTGCCAGGTTGGGTGGCGATGAGTTTATTGTGCTGTTAAATGATATGGAAGATGTTGATGCTGTTACCACGTTTGCTGCTAATCTCCTTGAGTTGGCAGTGCAGCCTTTTAGCCTGGATGACGGTAGGCAGGTTCAACTTAGTACCAGTATTGGTATAGCCATGTTTCCAGATCACGGTGATACCGCCTTGGAGTTGTTGCAAAAAGTTGATTCAGCGGTTTATCTAAGTAAGCAGCGTGGGCGCGACCAATTTGCTTACTACAGTGAAGAGATGACTGTGAAGGCGATTGAGCGGATTGGGCTGAGTAATCATTTGCGCCAGGCCCTAGAGAATGGTGAGCTACAGGTATACTACCAGCCGCAGGTGGATATTCGTAGCGGAAGCATAGTTGGTGCCGAGGCATTGATGCGCTGGAATTGTCCACAGTTGGGTATGGTTCCTCCAGATCGCTTTATCCCCCTGGCCGAAGAGCTTGGCTGCATTATTCCCATGGGTGAATGGATTTTGCGTACGGTGTGTATGCAGGGACGAGCGTGGTTAGACGCCGGCAATCCGCCGCTTACTTTGGCAGTAAACTTATCAGTGGTACAGTTTTATCAGGACGATATTGTCCAAAACATTGCCGACATCCTTGTTGAAACTGGTTTCCCTACTAAAATGTTGGAACTTGAGGTTACCGAGTCGCTGTTGATGCACAAAGAACAACAGACCATTGCCCGCCTGCAGGAATTACATCAGCTTGGAATTGCTCTGGCGATGGACGATTTTGGTACCGGCTATTCGTCATTAGCTTATCTGAAATATTTCCCCCTCAATGTACTTAAAATTGATAAATCTTTTGTCGACGATCTGCCTCATGGCTCCGCTGATTGTAAAATGGTTAGCGCTATTGTTCAAATGGGTCAGGGTTTGGGACTGAAACTGTTGGCCGAGGGTGTCGAAAATCAAGAACAGCTTGATTATCTCCAGACAATAGGTTGTGATAGCTACCAGGGCTATCATTGCAGTAAACCGCTGCCCGCAGCGGAATTTATGGCTTTGCTGGCCGCACAAGGCGAGGATTAAGCAAGAAAATAAAGTTACTCAACTTAGTGATGTAACAAGTCGATGGAGACCGAACTATGAACGATAAAACACGTAACTATCTGATCAGTTTGCAAAAAAATGAAATTACCGAATATCACATCTACTCGCGGCTGGCTAAATCGATTCGCAGCAGTGCTGATGCTGCGGTATTGAAGCGTATTGCCGATGAGGAGTATCGCCATTATGAGATTTGGAAAACACACACCAAAATTGATGTTGCTCCTGATCGTATCAAGATTTGGTTTTACTATCTTATGAGTATTGTTCTCGGCTTTACCTTTGGAATGAAACTGATGGAGCGCGGTGAAGCCGGAGCTCAGCTGAACTATCAGAAACTCTGTGACCAGTTTCCTGAGGCAGGTAAAATTGCTCAGGAGGAGAAAGAACACGAGGAGGAATTGCTGTCCTTGTTGGACGAGGAACGCTTGCGCTATACCGGCTCTATTGTGCTCGGGCTTAACGATGCCCTGGTGGAGTTAACTGGGGTGCTGGCTGGTCTGACTCTGGCGTTGCAAAACACCAGCCTGATAGCCTTGAGTGGTTTAATTACCGGGATAGCCGCCTCGCTGTCCATGGCCAGCTCCGAATATCTGGCGATGAAAAATCGTAACAGTGAAGATGGGCACCCTCTCAAGGGAGCCGCCTATACCGGCGCCGCTTATGTGACTACAGTATTCTTTCTTATCGCACCGTTTTTTTTGTTCGAAAATTACTTTGTGTGTCTGTTATTTAGTCTGATAACCGCAGTTTTGATCATCGCTGTTTTCAATTATTATGTTTCCGTAGCGCAGGGAATTACTTTCAAGGATCGTTTTTACGAGATGGTTGGACTCAGCCTAGGTGTAGCTGGGTTAAGTTTCTTCATCGGTTATTTGGTGCGCATTTTTCTTGGAGTTGATATTTGAATCGTCTCCTAAGTATTGAAAAAGTATTATCCCCATTGTTTCAGCAATTACCAGATGCTTTGAATGAAAAGGTAGGTCGGCTTATCGGTTTATTGGCAAGCGCGATTTTATTGCTAGCCCTGTTAAATCAGCCTGTTTTGGCTGCAACAGTGGTTGAGAGCAGCAATTTTGATAGTGTTGTTACAACAGAGTCTTCAGCGGCCAATATGACTCTCGGACAAGCGATGGTGCTGGGTATTGTCGAAGGGTTAACGGAATACTTACCCGTCAGTTCTACCGGGCATCTGTTGTTAGCCTCACACTTTATGGATATTGGTAAGGGTGGCAACACCGACAGCGGCGAAAACAGTGGTTATGACAAACAGTGTAAAGAGGCGTCCGATGCCTATGCTATATGTATCCAATTTGGTGCAATTTTGGCTGTTTTCGGGCTATATTTTCGTCGAGTGCAGCAGATGGCTAACGGGTTGCGCGGCAAAGACGAAGCTGGAAGGCAGCTGCGCGGCAAAGACGAAGCTGGAAGGCAGCTGCTGATCAATATAGTGGTCGGTTTTATACCTGCTGCGATAATTGGCTTGTTGTTTAATGAGTTGATAAAGAGCTACCTGTTTGGTATTTGGCCGGTGATTATTAAGAGGAAGAGGGGGCAACATTGTTCTCAGAGTGGTTTATCGATTATGCAGCTGTCATGGCGTATGGCATTGATAATTGGTTTTGCTCAGTGTATCGCCATGTGGCCAGGTGTCAGTCGTAGCTTGATTACCATTGTCGGTGGGGTGCTGGTGGGATTGTCGTTGAGTGCCGCGGTAGAGTTCAGCTTTCTGCTTGGCCTGATAACTTTGGGCGCGGCTACCGCTTATGATGCTCTAAAGCATGGGCAGGTTATGTTGCACACTTTTGAGCCATTGTCGCTGGGAGTCGGGGTGTTTTTTGCTTTTATCGCGGCGCTGGTTTCTGTTAAGTGGATGGTGGGTTATCTGAATCGTCATGGTCTGGAAATCTTTGGCTACTACCGCGTAGGGTTGGCGCTGATAGTTGCTTGGCTGCTTGGCAGTGGTGGGGCGTAAAGTGAAGAGTCGATGGTAGCGAACCCCCTGAGGGGAGGTTCGCTTGATAATGGGTTTAGGGTGGTTAAGAGCTCGGTAATTACTTGCGTTCGTCCATCTCTCTTGGCTCAGATTGTTGCCATAGTTGCTGAGCTTTGTGCTGCTGGCTTGGTGTCAGTATGGCCATCATCTGCTGTTTGTTTTTAGCGCGCTCCACCATCATATCTATTTTTAAATCAGCCTGTTTGTGTGCCTTGGCGCGAAACTCTGCTTCGTTAAATTGCTTGCTTTGTCGATACCGGCGCATCTCATCCCGATTGGCGCGCATCTCCTGCTGTATCGATTGACGCAGTTGCCATTGCTGTTCCATCACTGTCTTTAATTCATCCCTTTGCTTTTCGGTCAAGTCGAGAATGATGGTCATCCTTTTAAGTCTGCGCTCCATCCGCTGTTTATGTTGTTCCGGACTGGAGCCACGTTGTCCGCGTTCGATGTTTTTAACGTGCTTGCCTGCATGCCCATGTGCTCTCGGCTCGTCATGCCAGGCGAATGATGTTATTGCCGGAAACATCATTGCCAGCACAAGTGCTGAAATAATTGTCATTTTTTTCATGATTAACTCCCCTGTTTGAGTGGTTACTGTGTTATCGCTTGTAAACACTGTAGAACAGATTTGAGCATGGGTGGGTTAAGTGGTGTGAAAATTGGGTAAAGTTATGTAAATTTGATAAAGATTGACAACAACGTGTCTGACTAAATGTTGACCAAGATATTGGGGCGATTTAGTGCGCGGAGGCTAGCAACCACCACATTGGGGGGAGCTACAAATCAGGTTGAACGACTTTCAGTTGCAATCACAACTTGTGGATTTTTCGTCCATAGTGGTTGCGGCAATTAATTCAAATGGTTAACTCGTCTCTGTTTTTTTTGCGATACCATCATCAAAAAGTGGAGGTAACGTTTTTTCAAGAAAAGAAGCCAAGGAACTAGCAACCTTAGTTAAGTACTTTGCAACATCAATGTCTTTATTTTCTACGACCATTAGCTACCCCCTGGGATTATACATAGCTTGTAATCTTCATTTGAAAAATTATAAATTCCTGAGAGGGAAGTGTCAGCCCCCAGAGATACCGCATAGTTCCCGTATCGCATGTTATTGGAACTGCTAAATCTTGATGGCGTCGCAAAAAGTCCGCCCACCTGCGTTGCAGCGTTTGTTCAAGACTTTGAACCTGCGTTGCAGCGTTTGTTCAAGACTTTGACATACAACATGTATGCCTTCACCCTTGAACAACCACTATGCCTTGGGGGACGAAATTTTTCCTTAGCCATCTTATTTGTTTTTGCGAGACCATCATATCTTCATCCTCTGTAAAAACTCACTTGCTGTGAAAATGTTGATACCGCAATCGTAGAATGATTTATCGTGGGTAATTATTGCTGAACACCCATTTTTTTTGGCGCAGAAACACTGGAGTAAATCCTCTAGATCTTGGTCATTTTCTAGCGCCGCTAAGATGGCACAGTTTAAGACTTGTTCTCCAAGATTAAAAATTGTCCATTGGCTAATTATGGTTTTGAGAAATTTAAGTACAGTGGTCTTTTGCTTTGAAATATAGTAAATCGTAGTCAGCATATCTTCGCTGATGCAGATTTCATAATTATTGATAGTTAGGTATTCAATCAGTTCAACGGTTTTTTCGTGCCGCTGTCTGGATTGTTCAAGAAAATCTAAAATGATATTGATATCCAGAAAAACTTTCTTGTTACTCGTCATACCTTGCCCGTTTTTCAGTTGTTAATTCTTGAATACTATTGTTGTTAAACTCGCCGCCAGCACTTCCGGCAAATTGCATGACCTCATGTAATACGCTGCTCTTCTCAGCTTTAATTTTTTCATCCAGATAGGCTTTAAGCTCTTGGGCATATTTAGGGGCGACAAAAAGCCCTTTATATGTGTGTGAGCGCTTATCTTCAATGTCAACATAATCGTGATTATCCAAAATACTTGAATCCCGGATTAAATCTCTTATCCCAACTGTGATTGTCATGAATACCTCCTGTGTTGTCTTTTGGTCATTGTAGTGTTTTGGCTATAAGTTGTCAATTTTGCGATTGTGCAGTTTGGAACTGTAGTTCGGGGGACAGCATACTTATCTTTGATATTCCCGTTTGGGTGGACACTGCCGAAACTTGCCTTGTTCCAGACCGGTGCAGCTGTATTATCACATGGTAAGCGGTGTGAGAAAAATGCGCAGCGAGATGAAGAATTATGCAAGCTGTTAGATTGTTTGTTGCTGTTGCCGTTGGAAGCAGTTCAACAGCATGAACCTAAAGCAGAGAAGTGACAGTATGAAAAAAGGTGCTGTTGTTGATTGCTATGCAAAATTGATTATTGACAATCTGTACTGTGGGCACTAGCTTGAAAGTCTTATAGGTTGTGTTTTTTTGTATTTTGGCATTTTGCTGAAAAGCGATTTTCTATTCTCCTCAAAGATATCTAATAATCGTGAGCAAGAAAAAAAATAAAAGCAGAGCTAAACGTGGCAACCAGAAAGCCGCATTGGGAAAATTGAACGTCAAGCAGCTGAGGCATAATGGCAACCGCCTTTATGAGCTTGGTCAATATGCTGATGCCATAAATTATGTGAGCGAGCTGGTCAAAAGAGAGCCGGATGATGACGCGCTCCAGTTGCTTGCCCGTTGCTATCAAAAACGGATAGTGGAACTGCAGCAAAAGGGTCTGGCTCATGAGGCTCTTGCTATTTGTAACAGTATGCAGCGGCAATGCCATATTTCTGCTCAAGCAGATCTGTTGGTTACTCTTTATTGTCAATGTGGTGAGTACGAAAAAGCCGTCACAGTTTATCAGCAAAGTATTGATGAGTTTGATTGCAATACGCAGATAGTGCTAGAAGAACTTTTTGGTGCAGCGGCTCTGGCTGGGCACAAGCAACTGCTCGATAATTTACCTGGAGATGCCCCGTTACGTAGCCACTATCATTGGGCAAGCTCAGTTTTGGCAGCGTATTGCCTTGGCAATTCGGAAGATGTAGACACCGGACTGAAAAAA
>NBLX01000040.1 GCA_002084705.1 Desulfobacteraceae bacterium 4572_35.1 | reverse complement strand
GACAATGGACACTTTTGCCAACGACATGCAAGACGAAATTCTGCATGCTTTCGACCGCCTGGCTGCCGGTGATTTCACCTTTGTTGCCCACGGCCTGATCAGTCAACCACTGGCTAAAGCCAATGCCTCCCTCAATGATATAATGGGTAAAGTTCAAGCTGCTGCAGAACAGATCTCCGGTGGTGCCGACCAGATATCCGACACCAGTCAGGCGCTGTCACAAGCAGCCACTGAACAAGCCAGCTCTCTGGAAGAGATAACCAGTTCCATGGCCGACATGAGTTCTCGCACGGGGCAAAACACTGACAATGCGGCACAAGTCAACATACTGGCAACCCAGGCCAGCGAAGTAGCAAACAAAGGCAATAACCAGATGCAAGAGATGGTAGTAGCCATGGGGGACATCAACAATTCCGCCCAAGATATTTCGCGCATCATCAAAGTAATTGATGAGATCGCCTTCCAGACCAATCTGCTGGCATTAAACGCCGCAGTCGAAGCAGCACGTGCCGGGCAGCACGGTAAAGGATTTGCCGTAGTTGCCGAAGAGGTGCGCAATCTGGCCGCCCGTAGTGCCAAGGCTGCAAGTGAAACAGCCAGCTTAATTGAAGATGCAGTGGCAAAAGCCGGGAACGGAACAACCATTGCAGAAAACACGGCAGAAGCTCTGCATGCGATTGTCGACAGCACAAGTAAGGTTTCAGACCTGGTCAACGAAATCGTCGCCGCCTCTAATGAACAATCACAGGGGATATCTCAGATCAGCATCGGTCTGAGTCAAATAGATGAAGTGACCCAGCAAAACACCTCAAATGCGGTAGAATCTGCAGCGACCAGTGAACAACTGGCGGCCCAATCTGCTGAGCTACGTGAGATGCTTGCCGGTTTCACATTGAACAATAATTACAGTGTTCAACAGTTCACAGCGGCACCGGCAAACAACAGCACTCCGACCATGGAGGCTCCAACTCCGCAGCCTACCAGTTCCACCGGATGGGGACAAACCAGTGCAGATTCTGCACCAGTGCAAATATCGTTAGATGATGACGACTTTGGTAAATTCTAACAGAAGGGCATTGAAACCTTAATAGGGAAATAACAAATTACGACTTATATACAGCCCCGGTCCTAAGAGTTCGGGGCTGTTTTTTTCTTGCCAAAAAAACGCGCAACCAATACGCCAACTTCGTATAAAACTATGAACGGTAGCGCAATGGAAATTTGGGAAAACAGATCTGGAGGGGTAAGTACAGCTCCTACAACAAACGCCAACAAAAATGCGTAACGGCGATTATGCCCCAACCAGACATGATCAACAATTCCCAGCCGAGCGAGAAAGAAGATTACTATTGGCAGCTCAAACACCAGGCCAAAAGCCATTAGCAACCTAGTCGCCATACTGAGATATCCTCCCATGGACAACATAGCTTCAACATCGCCGGCACCAACACCAAAATTAATCAAAAAAGTAAATACCACGGGAAAAACAAAGGTAAAACCAAAATAGGTACCGGCACCAAAGCACAAACAGCTAAACAGGACAAAGGGAACCGCCAGCCGCTTCTCACCAGGATATAATGCTGGAGCTACAAACATCCACAGCTGCCACAAAATTATCGGTAAGGCTACAATCAAACCGGCCACCGCGCTGAGTTTTAAATAGGTAAAAAATGGTTCTGTGGCGTGGATAAATACCAAGGAACTACCCTCAGGCAGAGCATTACGTACCGGCTGTGCCACAAAAAGAAATAGCTGCTGGGAGAAATTATAACATATCGCAAAACCAACCACCCAAGAGACCATAGAAACGATCAGGCGGCGGCGCAACTCCTCAAGATGTGAATATACATTCTGCCCCGCATCACTCATCCTTAGCTCCGAGCTGCATAGGCGTTGTTTCTGTTTCTGCTTTCACCTCTTCCGTATCATCACTTTGAATCTGAGACTCTGAATCTGGCTCGATTACCTGCTCGGCTTCACTGATCTGTTGATGCACATCAGCCTGGCGTTGTGGAGAGACCACTTGTGCTTCTTCTACATTAACAGAGCGCTTAAAATCATCAGTAGCACGACGAAATTCTCGCATCCCCTTCCCCAACGATCGAGCCACTTCGGGTAATTTGCTCGGGCCGATAAAAATCACCGCCAGAGCCAGAATAAGCAACAACTCCGGCATACCTATTCCAAACATTTAATCCCCCTTTGGTTGCCACCATTATTATGCTTCATCGGAGTTTTCAATTTTGCCCTTATCTCCTTCTACAGCCTCATCTTCACTGTTAAGCCCTTTTTTAAAATTCCTAATCCCTTTACCTACACCAGATCCAAGCTGAGGTAAACGTTTAGCCCCAAACAACACCACAACAATTACCAAGATAATAATTAGTTCCTGTGAACCAAGTCCAAACATAATAATTCCTCTCCCAAATCAACGTGGATCCTGAGTGATATGCTTCAGGTCTTCCATCCGGTTTAAATTCACAAAAGCCTGCCATGCACCTTCAATATGGGCTATTTCGTCAAAGCTGACAACCTTCACCTGTAACCCCTGCCATATGCGCTGAATTTTATAACATTTTTGGCGCAATGCCAATTCCATTGCCGGTAAACAACGCTTTGAATAACAAGCAAACAGGGGTTCATAGCCATCTTTGGTTTCTACCACCGTCACATCGTTATCTCCTGCAACATCCAGCAGATATTTAGCAACAGTTTGGTTAGCAAAAGGGAGATCACAGGCAGACACCAATACCAAGTTAGTTTTTGCGTAATACAATCCAGTATACAAACCTCCCAAAGCGCTGCCTGGATATATATCTGCATACGTGGTAAGCCCATATTTGGAAAAACGCTGCCTGTCGTTGGTGACAACCATCAATTCGTTCGACAATGGACGCAAGGCATCTAATACTCGTTCAAATAAAAACTTGCCATCAACAGGCAAAAACAACTTATCACAGCCCATGCGCTTACTTTTGCCACCAGCCAACAATATAACAGTTGTCTCCCCAACAACCTGCGACATCTACTCGCCTCCAATGCTGGAAGGTAAATTTTGTTTACTGGCATACGGATCGAACACACTCTGCGCCAAGTCAAAGCCCAACTGTTCAATCATTTCAACAATATTTGTCTCATCTAACTGCCACACCTCAACGGCAGGCAAAGACCAATGTTCAATAACAGCATTAACCAAGCGGGGACGTACCGACAACACTACCGGACACCGACTGGACACCAACAAGCTATCCAGCTGCGCGGCCCAACCTTTTCCACCTAGTTCCAGCGGTCCAACCTCATCTACAACTATCAACTCTGCCTGTTCATAACTAGAAGCTGATAGTGCCTGTTTCCCGGCAGACAAGCCCTCTTCATAAAAATAAAATGGTCCGTTGCGTACACCATCATCACGATCACTTACCCGACACAACGGAGTACTCTGCCCACTATGCAAATCTAACACATCGAAACCACTACGTTTTCCATTATGCCATAACCCGCGTGCGATGATGCCGCTTATATTTATCTGGTATCGCTTCAGTTCTGCCACCAGTATCTGCAAAGCAGCAGTTTTACCTCTGCCGCGTTCTCCGGTTAAAATAAATACCGGCGTTGGTTGAACAGCACTGGCCAACTGAACCCGCCAATGTTCCATCTGTTGCAACACAACAGCAAGAGAGCGCAGAGGATGATATAATTTTAACCCCTGATGAAGCAATGATTCCAACATCTGCGGCATAACCGTAAAGGCGACCTCTAACGCCAGAGAATAAGCCCCAAGACCATGCCGCTGTAGATATTTTTTTATCTGCGGGTGACCAAGTTCCACCCCCAGAGCGGCAAAAGCGATCAACAACAGGGCAGCACGCAGATTCATCTGTAACCCTATAAGCAAATATTCAGCTTTAATTTGCACAACAAACGGTTTATCAGGATCACTCAAGCCACCAAGAAACATCCCCGCCAACAGGGTAATTGCGACAAAAAAGATCCAGAACCCCGGTTTTTTGAAACGACGATACACTCCTGGATAATGCCATACGCATAACACAACATAACTAAAAACAACGATGAAACCTATATGCAATGGAGCACTGGATAACAGCGCTAACCCCGACAATATGGCAACCAGATGCAACAACAACCACAGCAAGCTGTGTTGATTTTGTTGAGAACCCTTATTTGAAACTTTGTCCTGCTCCTGAGACTGTGGCGCTGTAATTGGGGGCAAATCACGAACTCGACGCGCCAATTGCCAACCACTGACAACAGCTACAATCCCAAGCAACGGATAAACAGCCGCCAGCGCCAAAAATATCTGCCCCGGACTTAAAGCGCTCCAGCTCATTTGCTGCTGTAGATGTGTCATGGCGTTCAAGCCAATTTCCACAACCGTGGAGCCATAGAACAGCACCATGCGACCAACTTTTTGCACCGGCAACCATGCCATAGCCAGACAACCGCCAACTAAATAGCCCACAAGATTACGGCCACACAAGCGCAGAGCCCCTTCAAACAACAACGCTTCGGCAACAATAGCAACCATTGGCCCAAGGATAACCGCACCAGGAGATAAAGATTTCATTGCCGCACATATCAAGCCAGCACGCCATACCAATCCCTGTTCTGGCCAAAGTTCGTGCAACGCAACCAGAAATACAATAACCAGGGCTGTCATAACGCTTCCCGCAAGGGGGAGATGCAAATTATGCAAAAAACTGCCGACGACAATCTCCATACACGCCCATAAGCTACCGGTAACAGCTGCTATAATCCACATCCAAAGCATAATCTTCATCGAGTAAATTGGTAACGCCGCACTGCACGCCCCACTGCTTGTTCACGGCAACATTCAACTGACTGTTTAACATCCAGTAAGGGGAAAGTTTATGCCAGTCTTCAGTATCTTGTTCGCAGTAGCGGCTACCATTCCACTGCAATGAAGTAACCAACTGCAAACTATCGCTAATCTGCCAGCGATGATCAATATGCAATTTGTGCTGAGGACGGCCAGATAGATGATCACTGGTGCGAGAGGAACTGACATTTTGTGCATTCAAAAATGTATAATGGATATTAATAAAGTCATGCTGACGGGGAAGTTTGTAATAAAAACTTATTTCCCCACCTACATAGCGTGCATCACCTATATTCTGTTTTTGGCTTACGTTACTATCAACAGACTTTTCTTCAATCAGGTCACTGATATCGCTGTAGAACAGACACAGCCGTGTTCGCATGTTGCTGCCAAGTTGGTGCTCACAACCAATTTCATAATGGGTGCTATGCTCTTCACTCAAATCACCGTTGGGCAGTACTCGATCATTATTGATGCCGGAATACAACTCTTTTAAAGTTGGAAAGCGAGTTTTACGCGCCACAGTAAACCAGCTGCGTAACGATTCATTAATCTGCCAGCTCAGTCCTGCCATAGGATTCCAGGCATCTTCATCGTCACGCTGAAAACCACTGGCTGCGGCAACAGGTCGTTGCAGGTCATAACTGACTCCTACAACCAATGATAATTGTTGATTCAGATCATAATTATCTTCGAAACCACAGCTATATAGTTCGCTACGGCTGGTTTCCCACGCTGCGCCATGATCTCCCTGTTCACGATGGGTGTCGCGACGGTAATGAAAGGATAGACCAAGATCGTGAACAGCGCTCACTCCGGGATGGTAAATGGATGAACCACCATAACTGTAATCATCGTAGGTACTGTGAAAAGCATATCTTCGACTCTGGGTGGTAAGACTCTGATCATCATAGGAATCGAGCACATTATCAAAAGTATCGTAATAGATTCTGCTTTGCAGTTCACCAGCATCACCGATAACACTGCGTCCGCTCAGATACCAAGAAGTTCGCCGCCAATCACTGAAACGCCAATAACGTTGTCTGCCATCTGCGGCGACAGGCATTCCCCACTCGCTGTCAACATAATTTACTCCCAGAGCATATTCATGCCCAATTGCCGGCAACAAACCTAACTTTATTGCGACATGATTACTTTGACGATCACTGTTAAAGCGAATCTCCCCATTTTCGTTATTGGTATCCTCATAATCATCGGACAGACGAAAATCATCTTCATCACGTGCGCTAAAATCGGTCATAAGATAGTAATGTTCTGCACGATACCCCAGAGCTAGATGCCCCCATGCCGCGCCACGCTCACCAGCACCGGCATTACACCGAAGTTCAACAGGTTGTTCTGGACGGCGGGTAATAATATTGACAACTCCACCCATAGCATTGGAACCATAAAGCACGGAACCTGGACCTCGCGTCAGCGTTATTTTTGCCAGATTATCTAATGGCAGACTACCGTTGTCGATATAGCCATCATAGGGAACAACAAGAGGGATACCGTCGAGAAGAACCGGCACCTGACGCTGGTCATAGCCTCTGATGGTAAAGGTCTGTTCGTTGCGTTTACCAACCGTCATGCTTATCGTTGCGTTTACCAACCGTCATGCTTACCGCAGGAAGACTCTGCATAGCATCAGCCAAGCTGGCATAACCATGTTCATCAATAGTTGCGGCATCAATTTCATCTATGGCAGCAACCTGAGTTATTGCCTGATGGCAGCAACCTGAGTTATTGCCTGCTGACGCGCAGTAACAACAATTTCACCAAGTTCTGTCGTTTGTTGTTGCGCATTTACCACTGGAGAAACGGTTACCAGCAACAATATAAAAAACACAAAACAATAGGAATAAAATCCAATTTTCATAAAAAACTCCACCGCTATTCCCAATAAGGAATAGCGCTAAATATAAAAAATTGTTCTGCCTAATTGCTTCAATGGTTACAAGTCCATCTCTAAGCTGTTTTCTTCCAGAAATGTGGTAAAACGCCGCTGTAATTGCCTATATTTCATTATGGCAATACGCCCATTATCTGTTATTTGGGCGCCACCGCCGCCACTGCCACCAACATTAAGTATAACCAGTGGCCGCCGCGACTGCTCGTTCATTGCGTGTACCATGCGCCAAGCATTACGATATGACATACCTAACGCAACAGCTGCCTGACTTATTGACCCTTTATCCGCCAGTTGTTCCAACAGTTGTACTCGCCCTTCTCCAAGGTACGTACCACTGCGACCCTCAATCCACAGCCGACCAGCCAAGATGTAGGCTCCTACATCCGTGTCGAATTGAGAGCCTCCGTCAGCTACTACATCTGCTGTTTCAGTTCGTTTTTTGCGTCTTTTTTTCATCACTGCCCCAGCGATATGTCAGACTTCCACGACTACAAGCATCCACACAAGCGCCACAATTCCAGCACTGACTATACTCACCACCACCTTGCTGTGGCTCTAATCCAAGCGGGCAAGCTTTATCGCATTGATTACAGTGACTACAACTGGTGGGATCAATGACAACACGTAACTTACGTCGGCGCGCAACAAGTGATAACAACCCACCAAGTGGGCACATATAGCGGCAGAAAAAACGGCGGGTAATTAAATTCAACAACAGAACTGCCACTACTACCAGCCCCTCTATTGCCAAGGTATTAAAAAAGACCAAGCGCATCAGTTCACGCCCTACCAACCCAGGCGGAGACAGAAATACAAATAACGGCGCTCCAATTATCATGGTCAACAACAATTCACCTATCAGGGCGATCCACAATAACCAGCGTGGCAGCAGCCAGCGGTCTTTGATCTGTTTTTTTCCAGTTACCAGCCGTCGTATCCGGTCACTGAGTTCTGAGAGATAATGAATTGGACATATCCAACCACAAAATACACGACCACACAGAAATGCCAAAACAACAGGCAACGCCATGCCCACCAAAAGCGGACCATACAGTTCTCGCGTTACCAGTATCCGTTCCAAACCCTCCAGGGGCGAAACAAACCACAGATCGCCAAAACTAATCGACTGGTACCAGCCCTGGATAAAGTCAAATTGTAGATAGTAGTTAAGGAGCGGAATGGTTATCAATAAAGCAAACGACAATGTTTGTACCAGCAGCCGCCAGAAGTTCCATGAACGTTTTTTTAACCACAACATCACAGTCCTCCATCAACGGCAGTTATCTCTGATTCGGGAAGGGAAAACTCGTATGCGTATACTGGCTCGATATTAATTGCCTTGCCATTCTTGCCCGCAGCTGTTTGAAGCACCGGACATGCGTGGGTACAAATACCGCAACCGGTGCAATAACGCTCATCCACAACTGGCTTGAATTGCTCCAAACGAATAGCTTTATCTATAAACGGGCAGACACTGTAACAAGTTCGACACAATATTTTTTCCTGCCACGAGACACAGGTGTAATGGTCAACCACCGCGACCCCCATACGCGTCTGGTCCTGAGCCACTCGCTGCAAAGCACCAGTGGGACAAACATCAACACACTTCATACACAGATAACAGGGAATATTTTCTACATCTATGATAGGGGTACCTGCATTCACCCCCTGGCGCAAATCCAATGGCTCAATACAACGGTATGGGCACACTTCCACGCAACGACCACAACGGATACAGCTACCGGTAAAATTATCTTCACTTACAGCACCGGGAGGACGAAGTCGATTGGTGCTTAACGGCGAATCGTAGCGCTGTTTTGCCGATGCCGTGGCAGGAAGTAAGCATAACGCCACCAAGCCACTCTTAATAAATGTTCGGCGTTTATTATCGGCAGACACAGTTAGTGCTTCTTCCTGTTTTGGAATGGATTATCGATTACCAATTCACCATTTTCTATCTTTTCAACTTCATCTTCCGCGTGTAAATAGGCAACACCAACGGTAAGCACTGAATCAAGCCCCTCAATTTTTTTTACTTGAGCTTCCATGATTGTTGATGATTCAGAATCGATAACGGCAACGATATTGCCCTTTTCATCAAAACCATAAACTTCAACATCATCAATATCACTTAGCTCGCCAGCAACTTCGTTTACAAATTCCGGCTGAGCATTCACGACAAAACCGCCGATTGGCATAGAGATCCCCTCCTGTTAAAAAGCAGAGGGAACATACGCCCCCTCTGCGGCAAATTTAACCATTTAAGGTAGTGATATAGGGTTTCAAAGCCCTAGGTCCTGATATACGTCGCACTCGGCAAGCACAAATCTTGAATTCAGGTTCCTTGGAACCTGGATCATAGGCATCCTTACACACCTTGTTTATCATCCGATCTTCATGCATATCGTGCCAATAAGCAAAAACCATCCCCTCAATTGGGCCTTCAACAACCTTTGCAGGCATCTCAACTCGACCACGACGCGACTCAATTTCTACCATGTCATTAGGTTTAACACCCATACGAGCAGCATCTTTAGGATTGATCTCAACATAGGAATATGGATTAGCACGCAACAATTCAGGAACGCGTCCAGTCATGCTAGTTGTATGCCAATGATCGATGATACGCCCAGTTGACAGATACAGCGGATATTCTGCATCAGGCTCCTCATCGGCACCAACGTAGGGACGCAACCATACCCACAACTTTTTATCGGCATGGGCAGGACCATAAAACTGATAGGGTTTATCATCCTTGGCTAAAGTCTCTGCCATAGGATCACTACCGCGTACAAATTTCATCACCGTACCGCCAGTAAGGGCAAATTCTTTAGTCGGAGCCGGCCATTGAACACCATCATCCATGCTCTTCAACACTTCATAGGTGGCACCGCGCAGATCATTATCACGCCCTTTAGTTACCTTCTGAGTATATTCATCCCACACAGCCTCGGGCAATTCGCAATCAGGCTCTTTACCCAAGAACGGTTCCACACATTTGGCTATCACTGGATCGTTAAGTTCTTTGGCTAACTTCAGTGCCCATTCACGAACAATCCATACCTCCGGCATAGCCTCGCCCGGAGCATCAACAGCCTTTGGAGTAATCTGCGAACGACGCTCAGTACAACCATAAACACCGGTTTTTTCAAAGTGGAACGCGGTTGGCAATATCAGATTTGCACACTCTGTAGTCTTGGTCGGGAAAATATCGGTACACACGACAAAAACATCATCAGACTGCAAGCCCTTACGATATGGGGTAACATTTGGCAAGCTCTGCGCAGGGCTGGTACAGTTGATCCAAATCGCGCGTATTTTTTTCTCATTGACCGCTTGAAACATAGCCATGGTGTGATAACCCGGCTTGGGCGGAATGCGCCCACGTGGAATACCCCAAGCATCCTCCACCTGATTACGCAGTTTTTCTTTTTTAACCAAACGGTGACCGGGAAGAATGTGGCACAAACCGCCACCTTCACGCACACCACCACAGGCATTAGGCTGACCAGTCATCGACAAGCTATCGGCACCAGGCTTGCACAGCTGGCCAGTTAAAATATGCAAGTTATGAATCAGATTATTCGCCCAGACCCCTTGCTTACGTTGATTAATTCCCATGCACCACATACTCAGGGTACCCTGAGATTTAGCAAACCAGCGAGCAGCAGTACGGATATCTTCAGCGGTAATATTACCGCCACAGGTTCTGGCTGCTTTTTCTGGCGTATATTTTTCTAGCGACTCTTTAAAAGCCGCCATATTTACCTGTTTTTTATCCTTACCCACCCTGAACACACAGTAATCATCAAGAAACTTTTGATTGTATAGTTTCTCTTCAAGGATAACGTAAGCCATGGCGTTCATTAGCGCTAAGTCTGTACCTGGACGAAACTGCATATGCATATCAGCAATACGTGAGGTCGGCGAGATACGAGGATCGGCATTGATAATCTTGACCTTATCAGGATTATCCAATTTACGCCGCATGACACGGCGGAAAATTACCGGATGCGCTTCAGCCATATTGCTACCGATTATAAAGATACAATAGCTGCGTTCAATATTATCGTAGCCACCGATTGGTTCGTCAGCGCCAAAGGAGGTCAGATATCCACCAACAGCGCTGGCCATACACAGGCGAGGATTACCCTCAACATTATTGGTCTGCAACCCGCCACGCATAACTTTTTGAAAAATATAGGTTTCTTCGGTCTGGCACTGGCCAGAGCCATAATAAGCTGTTGAATCACTACCAAATTTCTTAACCGAATCGGCAAACCCCTTGGCGGCAATATCTAACGCCTGATCCCAGGAAACCTCACGGAACGGTTGATTTTTTTTCTCTCGATATAATGGTTTCACCAAGCGATCAGGGTGTTGCATTATCTTGTAAAACAGCATCCCCTTCATGCACAGATACCCATAATTGGTGCGTGCCTTGGGTACACCGCGTAAAGCAACAGGGCGACCATTTTTCACCCCCATCTCAAGGCGACAACCGGCACCACAGAGGCGGCAAGTACCACGCACCCACTTGTCTGCGTCTACAGCTTGAGCCACATTATGTTGACCTATAGGAAGGTTCATCCCAACATAGGAGGCTGCGGTCAATGCCGCAGATCGCTTTATAAAATCTCTTCTAGTTACACTCATTACCCCTCCTATTTCTGATGACCGGTAAATTTATGGGTCAAGTGACAAGCCCAGCACGGTGTTGTATCCGCATGTTCCATTTCAGCAGCATGGCAAAAAGAACAACTGTCTACAGCCGGCACTTTTGTCAACTCTTCAAAGGTTCCATGGCACTGATAACACTTTACATTGGCAATTCCATGGGCGGAATTATACCAATCAGAATAAATTTCCGGTGTCACATCTTTGTGGCATTCAAAACAGGGCAATAATTTTTCTTGCTCAGTCAGGGTAGGATGATCAGCAAGAACGGCTTGTGGTGGAGTCACAATCTGCTTGGCTTGACCATTGAGTGCTGCGTTGCACGCAGTCAACCCCGCAACCAACGCCAACAGAAACAGCACTGAAATTAGTTTTTTCACCCCAATCTCCTCTCTTCATTTTGGTGCACTATTTTGCGGCGACAACACCAATCAATGAATAAGTTTTTTTAACGCAAAGCTTTACAAGCCTAAAAAAAGCCCATGATGCGCATAAACGCACCATGGGCTTAAGTATAAGCAACTACCTATAGTGGACCAGAGCTCATTACAGTGCTCAATTCCTCTATCTTGTTATTTTTAATGCGATAGTTGTAGATATCCTGCATGTCCTTATACACTTGGAACACCTGGAAGAATCCATGCCAATGCGCATAATCAGGACCATTCATAGCTGATCCCTGACGTGCCCGGCGACCAGTGTGATGCCATAAGTAATACATCAACTCTTGATAACCATCACGCCATGCATCTTTCTTGAGCAGACCTTTAGCAGCCAACTCTTTCTTCATCTTCACAGCACCATCCCAGTAGTTATTGTACAGCGCTACTGAATCATCCAAAGTTTTACTAGTGCTATTAATCTGACTTTGCGAGTGACAATTGATACAAACTTTAGCCATCAATTTTTCACCCTTAACTCCATCACCACGCACACCACTGCGAATTTCACTGCGTTTATGCATCAGATCCCACTTGAGACGATCATTAACATTGTGGCTAGTTTCCAATTCACCGATACCGCTGATATGGCATGTAGCACATGTTGGTGCAGTGTAATCACCTGGTTGCCATGCACCCGGTGCGCTGTCCCACTCCCAATCTTCACCCTCTGTCAAGTAACGCTGACCATGCTTAGACTCCAGATAAATTTCGATATCAGGATGATCTGGACCAAGGTGACAACTGGCGCATGCTTCCGGTTTACGCGCTTGCGCAACAGAAAACTGGTGACGGGTATGGCATACGGTACAAGTACCAACAGAACCATCTGGATACAAGGTACCAACGCCAGCTGGCCATGAATTATTGATTGGCTTATTGTCAGGGCCTAGTTCAACTTCAGACCCATGGCACATTTGACACCCAGATTTTCTTGAAGCTTGATTTAGCGCAGAGTTACTGTCAACACCCATAAAACCACCACCTTCGTGCACCAGTTGCAGGGCTACCAATTTACCACCAGCTTTTTTCTCGTCGTAAACAGCAGCACGGGACAGGTCGGCGTGACCACTCTTCAAGAACTCTTTCACCTCGGTTGGATGGCAGCGAGAGCAGGTTTTTGAAGAAACCATAGGAGAGATAAAGATTTTACCACCCTTAAGGCCTGAACACTGACTTGCCATTGGAGAATCGGCTTCAACTACGTGACAGTCGTAACAGGACACCCCTGCGTGACCCATTTTACCAAGCTTCCAATCTTCAATAATGCCCGGAGTCTTGTCAGCATGACAGCTGATACATTTTGATGCCTCTGCAGTATAGCCACGGGTAATTTCAATTTTACGTGGGGCTAAATTCGGGCTTTCCGCACAAGCCAGTCCGGTCCAGATCAGCAATAATGCAGCGCTGACCAAACCAATTTTTCCATAAAGTTGATTCACATTGTCCTCCTGTTTTTAGTTAGTGACCTTCCTATTGATTACGATAAAATCTTTTGACCTGTTGCAGCATATCTTTATGGCCGACATGCGGATGACAACTGGCACAATGCTTATCCGTTTCACCACGTAAATAACTGCGGTGAGCCAATAAGCCACCACTCGGCAGCCCTGGTCCCATCAAATTATAATGGCAATGTCTGCAGGCACTATCGTAGGTAAATTTCAACCGATGTTCATCCGCGTTGGCAGCCCAATCAAACGATTTACCATCGATAGTCATGTTATGGATCACATCACCGGTGCCGGTAATCGCCTTAGTAACCAGATATTCAACAAAATTACCGTGAGGCAAATGGCAATCGACACACTGGGCAGCAAAACCCTGTCGGTTCTTGCCACCATGCACTGCGTCTTTCCATGCTGTGCGAAACGGCTTCATCACATGGCAACTGGCACAAAACTCATCGGTATTGGTTGTTTCAACCATAAATCCCGAGGCTAAAACCACAACCAACGCGCAAAACATGCCAAAGATAGTACCCAGTATCCAAGTTTTCTTTGAAGTGGATTTCGCTGGCGCTTCTCTGCTTAACATTCAATCACCTCACTTTCGCTAGCAGAACAGAATTAGAATCACGAACTTAATTTAAACCTAAAACTTATACTCTAAGCGAGTGGTTAATATCTCGGTGTCAACGGTAGGATTGGCAGTACCATTAGATGTCTTATCATCCTGCATAAAATTGGCATACTTAATTAACAACTTGATATTTTTATTAATTGGCTTAATAAGTACCAAGTCAATCTCATCACCATAGGTTCCATCGAAAATTTTTGTATTTACATTACCGTTCATGTAGCTGCCATCTTCAAGGCTATCGAAATAATGATAGACAGCAACAAACTTAAATCCTGCGAACTTGGTACTGGCGTTAATGTAATAATCTTGCAAACCACTAATCAAAGCACCACCATTGGTGGCTAAAAATACGTCGGCAAAGCCGTTAAACTTGTGCGCCGTACTAAAGAGAGTATCGAAGGGGCGGTCGCTACCATCTTGACCAGAGATATAGGAATATCCGCCACCAAGATTGACCTTATTAGCTATTTTTCCGCCGACAAACACGTTCAGCATATCCGCATCATGATCTTCCCCATCGGCAAAGTCCGACTGGTGGGTGTAATCGATATAGTAGTTGAATGGTGCCGGTTTACCGACAAAACGAAAACCATAAGTAGCACAGTCACGTGCTGCATCGGCAGTAGCCTCGGTGTCAAGTAAATAGGTATATACAGAGATACTGTGATTTTTTAACGGTGAGTATTTGGCATTAAAAAGATAAAAATGGTCTAGGTCGACATTGGTTAAAAAAATCGAGTTAACCTGATTAGCATATCCAGCATAGATCTTTAGGTTTTTAACCGAGGTATTTGTTGCCGAAACAGCATCAAAAGACTGACCATTCAAACGCCAACCAATATTACCCAGCAAGCGAGCATCATCCAGGATAATCTCCTGACGGCCGACGCGAATTAAAGTATCGGGAATACCTTTGTAATCGAGAAATGCTTTATATAGGCGATTCCCATCAGGATCGGCGATAATATCGCGGTCAGCATCCCCACCACCCAGGAAACGAAAGTCCTCTTGAACATTAGTTAAATTATGAAATTGAGCATATAACTCAACATCATAAAAAGCAGCGGTGCGATAACCAAGGCGAGTGCGCAGACTAAATTGCTTACCTGGGCTTGTTGCATCATCTCTATTTTTGTATTCGTAGCTGGCAAGAACGCTCAGATCAGCAGTTCCTGATTTTAACGCCGTGGTAAAATCTTCCAGCACTGTTGCTCCCGCCAGCGTAGTCCAAGCAACAATCAATGCCCCCACAACGCAACAAATTCTCACAAACTTACCCATCATTCGAACTCCCTTCTGGTTAGTTTCTACAATAAAAACTACTCATTCAAAAAGTCTAGCCTGAGCTTTAGCATTGTCAACCATACTTGATTAAAAAAACAGCTCACCACTGTGCGAAAACACAGTCTCGTTTGCGTCTTTTGTTTCACTGATTATGCCAAAACCCGCAAAACTGCCGTAACCTACTAAAATAAAAAGGGAAGCCCACATGAGCTCCCCATTTTATCCCTATAATAGCCATAATTGCCAGCAACACGTTACCTTTCGGTAACAAAACGCTTTCTCGATATTACCGTTAGGTTACATCCGTTATCTCTAAATCATATTTCTGGATTTTCTCCCACAAACTCTTCCTTGAAATGCCCAACATTTTCGCGGTATCCCCTTTTTTGTTATTACATCTCTTCAAAGCGTTCGTGATGTATTCTTTTTCAAAAAAACCAACCGCATCCTTCAAGCTATTATCATTTTGCCACTCAATAACCTGTGTGACCACGCTTGCATCAAAAAGATCTTTAGGCAGATCGTCTGGTAAAATCAATTCACCAGAACTTAAAGCAACAGCCCGCTCTATCGCGTGTTCCAACTGCCGCACATTGCCGGGGAATCTACATGTCATCAGCACATTAAGTGCAGCGGGGGATAAATGGCGCACCGGCTTCTTCATCTGCTGAGAAAATTTTTCTAAAAACATCTGTGCAAGCGGCTGAATATCATCGATACGGTTGCGCAGTGGCGGCACCTCAATCTGAATAACATTGAGGCGGTAAAACAGATCTTCTCTGAACTTACCAGAAGCGACATCATCAGAAAGGATGTGATTTGTCGCTGCAACAATGCGTACATCTACCAAAATTTCCTTTTCGCTCCCAACAGGCTGAATAGAGTGGCTCTGTATTGCCCGTAAAAGTTTTGCTTGAGCCGAAAGGGGCAAGTCACCTATCTCATCCAGAAACAAAGTACCACCATGCGCCAATTCGAATTTTCCTTTACGATTCTCGTTTGCACCGGTAAACGCGCCCTTAACATAACCAAAAAGTTCTGACTCAATCAAAGATTCTGGCAACGCAGCACAATTTACTTTTATAAGTGGACAATTACGCCGCACGCTATGCATATGCAACTGGTCAACAACACACTCCTTACCGGTACCATTTTCGCCAGTAATAAGCACAGTGGAGTCAATTGCCCCCAAGGAAACGGCCATATCCATCACCTTTTGTGCCGCATCACTCTTCACAATCAGGCATTTCATTTTATCTTTAACTGCAGGACTTTTTAACAATTCGTTTTCTTCGTTTAAACGTTTCTGTTCGGTAACATCGCGACTAATCAGCAACGTACCCAGAAATTCTCCACCGGGAGAGCGAATTGCAGTATATGAATTGGAAAAATAACGTTTCTGAGCATGAACTATGCGGCTGCCAGATGAAATTTTACCACTTTTCAAACTGGTTATAAGTTCACGGATTCGATGATGCATACGCTGCGGATGAATTGCGTATATAGCCTTACCAATAATCCTGTCAGCCTTTATCCGGCGGATACTTTCTGCCGCGGGGTTACAAATGCGAACGATGTCATCAGCATCGATAAAAACAACCCCTTCCGTCATCTCTTCAACGATAGATTGATAAATCGATAGATACGATTCAGCCATGGCACCTCCCAAGTGTTTACTTTTGGTAACAAAGTTACCTGTCTAAGCCAAGGCTGTCAATTGTGATCAAAAAGACGTCAACAAAATAGTACATTCTCCATCCTGGGTCAAAAAATTCACGCATTTCATAGACACCTCCTCCTTTTATTGCGGCCATGAAAACCGAGTAGTATTTTTCACACAAAAATGATGGTGGCAACAAAGTGGGTGTCCTATAGAATGATAAACGTTGGCGGTATACGTTGGCGGTACGCATTGAATGGGCGTATTGCCATACGCCCCTACGGGATGGCGGATTTTACGGGGATGATGGCGATGCACGACAATGGGGCGAGAGGGTGTAAATTAGATTGCGTAACTGCGCATCAAACTATTCTATTTTCACGAAAAAGCACCAAAAATCGTAAAATTTTCCCAACAGACAAATCAGCACTCAAGGTTATTTATCTGGCAATTGAAGCCGCATCAAAAAAATGGACGATGCCAATACATAATTGGAAGAATGCAATGAACCGGTTTATGATCGAGTTTCCAGATAGAATTCCAGAAACATTTTAACTGCCAGTTACACAATTCTCTGTGCAGGCTCTTTTAATCTTTACTGCGTCCGGGATGTTTTTTTATCATGAGAGACATCATCAACCCTTACAGCAAAGCAACTACTCAGGTGTCCTGTCTTCTTTTAATGCAAGAATCTCCGCTTCGGTTAAGCCGGTTATAACTGATATCGTTTGTACATCAATAGTTTTTAGCATTTCCCTTGCTATCTCTTTTTTCCCTTGCTCTATCCCTTGCTCTAAGCCCTGCGCTAAGCCCTCTTTTTTGCCATCAATTGTGCCTACAGTGTAGGATGATTCCACCATGCTGGCTTGGTAGTGAAGATCGTCTTGGTAACGTTCATAAGCTGCGCGTTCTAATTCTGGAAGTTTGAGGATGTCGAGTTCTCGTTTGGCTTGGGTTAAGCCTTGGGCGTTGAACTCTTCTTTTATCTCTTCGTTTTTTAGAAAGTAGATCCATTGATC